>VGTH01000008.1 GCA_016874755.1 Deltaproteobacteria bacterium
ACGAACAGCGGCGCTGACCAGTCGCCGGGTCACCCGCTCGATTATACCGCCCCAAACTGCCGCCCAGCATCCGCGTCTACGTATGTGCCGTTGACCGTCGGTGCGGAACCTTAGAGCGGAGTTATGGAGCGACGCAAATCGTTGAAACCAGCGCAGATATTTGGGTATATTGATCGGGACGTCATCGTCAGACGGCAAATTCTACAAAAGGAGTAAAAGACGGCATGATTGAAGTTGGCAAACAAGCGCCTGACTTCGAGCTGGTGAGTCACTTGGCCGGAACCAAGTTCACCCTCAGCCAGTTCAAAGGTCAGAAAAACGTCATGTTGGTGTTCTATCCCCTGGATTGGACTCCCACTTGAAGCAGGGAGGTGCCTGGACTCGAAGCTCTGAAGAGCGATTTCCAGGCCTGTGACACCCAAGTTTTGGGTGTGAGTATCGATAGCAGATTTTCCCACGACAACTGGGCGAAATCTTTGGGCGGTGTGTCGTTTCCGCTGCTGCAGGATTTTCATCCGAAAGGGGCGATGGCGGAGAAATACGGTGCCTATATGGCTGACAAAGGCATCACCGATCGCGCCACCGTGATCGTCGACAAACAAGGCGCGGTGCGCTACTCGGTGTCGGTCACGCCGGCCGGCGAGCGCAATCCGAAGGATCTTTTGGCGGAATGCCAAAAAGTTAACAAAGGGTAAGCGCATCGAACAAAGAGTTTCTCGCGCAAAGCTCGCAGAGGCCGCAAAGGAATTAAATCGATTCCGAGCATGGCGGCTTTTGCGTTCTTTGCGCGAGACAATCGACGAGTAGCAATATGGCGATGGAACTTTTTTTCTACAACGAATGCGGATTTTCTCAGAGCGTGCTCAACTGCATGGTCAATCTTCATTGCGAAGATAAGATCGTCAAGAAAAATATCCGGGAGAACCCGGACAATGAAAAAGAGTTGATCGACTGGACCGGCGCTAAGACCGTTCCGGTTTTGGTTGTCGATGGCAAGCCGATTAAAGGCTCGGAAGCGATCAATCAGTTTCTTGTGGGGAAGTTTCTGTAGTTGGTATTGGATCAGTGCGCAAAAAGGGGATGGATGACCTCCATCCCCTTTTTTTTGAGATTTGCTTTTGCTTAACTCACTTTTGGCAAGACCGCAGCGACCTTGTCGGCGACGAAATCCAATTCTTCCTTTGATATCGTGAGCGGTGGCAAGAAGCGCAACACCGTCGCGCCCGCCGGCATGGCGAGCACGCCAAGCTCCATCAGCTTGACCAAATAGGGCTGGCCTTTTTCTTTCAAATCCATTCCCACCATCAAACCCATGTGGCGGATCTCGCGGACATTGGCGAATTTTTGTTGGCCGAGTTTACCAATGAAATATTCGCCTTTTTCGCGCGCCTGATCGGCGAGTTTGTTTTCGGTCATAAAATCGATAGCGGCGCTGCCGGCAGCGCAAGCGAGCGGGTTACCGCCGAAGGTGCTGCCGTGTTTGCCCATCGGCGGTTGAATTTTTTCCGAGCAGACAACGGCGCCCATGGGCACGCCGCCTGCGATGCCCTTAGCCAGGCAGAGAATGTCCGGCTGTAGATCGAAGTGCTCGCAGGCGAACATTTTACCGGTGCGGCAAAAGCCGGTTTGTACTTCGTCGATGATCAGAAGAATATTTTTCTCGTCGCAGAGCTGGCGCACCTTGGTGAAATAGTCGCCCGTGCCGGGATGGACGCCGCCTTCGCCTTGTACGATTTCGAGGATAATGCCTGCCGTGTCGTCGGTAATGTTTTCTGTGAGCTTGTCGAAATTGTTGAACGCGACGTATTTGAAGCCCGGCACCAACGGCTCGAACTCTTTGCGATATTCCGGATTGAACGTCGCGGTGGTCGAGCCCAGGGTGCGGCCATGGAACCCGCGCATGGCGGTGATGAATTCTTTTTTCTTGGTGGTGAAGCGGGCGAACTTGATCGCCGCTTCGATGGCCTCCGTGCCCGAGTTGCAGAGAAAAGCACGCGTGAGATTCTTTGGCGTGACCGAAAGCAGCTTTTCCAGGAAACGCGCGCGGGTGTCATTGTAGAGCGTCATCGAGCAGCTGATGAGCAGGCGCGCTTGTGCGGCAATCGCGGCAGCGACGCTTTCGTTACAGTGGCCGACGTTGGCGACGCCGTGGCCGGCAATGCAGTCGATGTATTCCTTGCCGTTCGAGTCCCAGACCTTGGCGCCTTGGCCGCGCACCAAGACCAGATCGCGTTTGGGATAGACGTCGAACTCGTGGTTTTTTTCCAATTCAATGAAGTCAGTCATTGGATCGTCGTTCCCTTTCCCGCCAAAGCGTCTTGGATCGGATGGGCGACGCGGCCGTCGCTTATCAGAATTCTCTGCGCGCCCGATTCGGCGAGCTTCTTAAGAGCGAGCATTTTGCGTTTCATGCGACCTTCGACCTGGGCTTCGCGCGCGTCGAGCTCTAGCTTCGAAATCGTTCTTACCAGTGAGTTTTCGTCTTTGAGATCGTCCATAAAGCCCGGCGCTTCGATGAGCTGAATCACAGTCTCCGCGTGCAGTTCGTCTTGCAGCAGGGCGACAATGTCGTCGTTCTCGGAATTGATCGCGAAGTTGTTTTCGTCGATGATCGGGATGCAGATCACCGGCACGTAGCCGTTGTCCAACAAAAGTGTAATCAGACTTTTGTTGACGGCCTTGGGCTTGCCCGAGAAGTCGCGCATCATGAGGGTCTTTTCATTTTGCCGCACGCGGATGCCTTTGTTGCGCGCGCCTTGCACCAGCTTGCCGTCGAGGCCCGACAGTCCGACGGCGTTGATGCCATGCTGCTGGCAGAGCTCGACGAGTCGCTTGTTCTGGATGCCGGCGTAGCCCATCATGATCGCGTCAATGGCATGCTCGTCGGACAAAACGCTGGAGTAGCCGGAAACCGAAGTGACGGTCTTGGTGGGAAAACCCATTTTCGCAGCGATCTCGTCGCGCACTGCGTTGGCGCCGTGGACGATGAGGAATTTTTCATTCAATGCGGCGAGGTCTTCGACCACGCCTTTGAGATTGTTTTCTTTGCCGCCGCCGATTTTGACGATGATCATGTAACTGCCTGCACGGTGTTGTTTTCAATGGATTGCCAGGCCGCATCGCCCGGCAGCGGATCGGAAGCCACGATCAATGTGCCGTTCTCAGTGGCGCGCCGCATGGTGAAGTAGTCCGGGTCTTCGTTGAAGATGGACGCGACGTAGGCATTGTCCTTATCGGCCAGAATGATGTTCATGGCGCGGATGTATTTCGTGCGCTTGCGAATCAGCTCAGTGCCGCGCTTAAGCGCTTCGAGCATATCGCCATGATCGAAGCGCTTGATGAAATTGAAAATCTTCTCAGCGCCAATGCGCCCCTGCTCGGCGATTTTCACACCGCGCAGCTCGCCGTTAAAAATAAACACGTAGCGATCGTCGTAGAAGGGCATGTTGTTTTCGACGACGATGCCTTCGTCTTTAAAGGCGCTGCGCGCATGGGCGACTAGCAATCGACTGCTGCCAAAGGAGGGAAAATCATCTTCCCAGATTGGTTTAATGTTCTTGTAGTAGCGCCATGCGCCGTTGTCCAGATAGGCGCAGCCCCAGCCGTGGCCTTGGAACTCGCGGCTATTTTTCGCGATGTGGGCGAAGCGCCGCAATTGTTCGGCGATGTCGACGTCGCGGTCTGATTTGACGAGTAGGAGACGGCACATGACTAAAAGATTTGTTCACCACGAAGCACACGAAGATCACGAAGTTCGGAAAACAATAGGCTGAGACCTTCGTGTTCTTCGTGACCTTCGCGGTGAATCATTGCATTTTTGAACATGACGCGACTCTTCGATCAGAGCGGATGAAGCCCAGTGAATTCTAAACCCATGGTTTCATCGAGGCCGTGCATCAAATCAAACGCTTGCACGGCCTGGCCGGCGGCGCCTTTCATCAGGTTATCGATGGCGCTGATGATGACCAGGCGATTTGACTTTGGGTCGCGCTCGAAGCCGATGTCGCAATAGTTAGTCCCGGCGAGCCATTTTGGCTCGGGGTAGCGATGCGTGCCGTCGGCTTCTTTGACGATACGAATGAAAGGCTCGTTGCCGTAGAACTGGCGCAGCGCTTTCCAGATGTCTTTGTCTTCGAGCTTGTCTTTCAGAAATAGGTGCGACGTCGCCAGTGCGCCGCGGACCATTTCGATGGATGTAACAGACATGTGTACTTGATTGGATTCAGCCAGGCCCAGTTCCTGCAGCACTTCGCCGGTGTGGCGATGGCCCGCCGGCATGAACGAACGCACGGCGCCGCTGCGCTCGGGGTGGTGCGACGAAGCGCTGGGTTGATTGCCGCCTTCGCTCGAGCCGACTTTGACTTCGACCACGGTGCGCCCAGGTTCGATCAGGCCAAGCTTGTAAAATGGATAGAGTCCCAAGATTGTCACGGTCGCGTTGCAGCCGGCGCTCGATACCCAGCTCGCTTTCTTCATTTCATCGCGATGGAGCTCGGGAATACCATAGACGAACTTGCCGAGCAGATCGGGGCGCGCGTGCGATTTACCGTACCACTCTTTGTAGGCGCTTTCGGAAGCGAGGCGAAAATCTGCGCTCAGGTCGATGAGTTTTGGCGCGAGCGCTTTGAAGGAATCTATCTTGCCCATGGATTCGCCGTGCGGCAGACAAAGAAACAGCAGGTCACAAGGTTTCAACTCCGCCATCTTGGTGAACTGCAGCGTCGTGCGCTTGCGCAGGTTCGGGTGAGATTTGAAGACCAGTTTGCCGGCGGAGCGTTCGGAGGTGATCTGGGTTACTTCGGCATTCGGATGTCCGAGCAACAGTCGGAGCAATTCGCCGCCGGTGTAGCCTGAGCCGCCGACGATGGCGACTTTAACTTTCTCGGCCATCTTAGTTCTTAGCCGCCTTGAGCACGTAATCGACGATCAACGCCGGAATATTCACGCCGGTGGTGGCGATGCTGTTGCGAAATTCCATCGTGTAATTCACTTCGTTGACCTGTAGACCGTGCTCGGTTTCAAACACATCGATGGCGACGACACCGCCGCCAACGGCGCGTGCGGCGCGCACGGAGAGATCTTTCAATTCATCGGTCAGTGGGCAATTGGTTGCCTTGCCGCCCTGGGCGGTGTTGGTGATCCAGTGCTCGGAATTGCGATAGATTGCCGCGATGCATTCGTCGCCGACGACGAAGCTGCGAATGTCGCGGCCTTTTTTGTCGATATACTTTTGCGCGTAGAAAATCGAATGGTGATAGCTGCCGAGGGTCACTTTATGTTCGAGAATGGTCTCGGCGGCGTCGCGATCGTTTACTTTCGATAACAGTCTGCCCCAGGAGCCGACTGCCGGTTTCAGCACGACCGGATAACCCATCTCTTCCATGGCTTTGACGGTCGAGTCTTCGGTGAAGGCGATGCGCACTTCGGGCTGCGGCACTTTATTTTCCTCCAGCGCGATCGAGGTGAGGATCTTGTCGCCACAGATGGTCGCAACTTTGGAGGTGTTGACGCATTTGACGCCGGCGCATTCGAACAGCCTTAAAGCATGGAGCGCGCGGGAGTGATTGATCGAGCGCTCGATGACGACGTCGTAGTCGAACTTGTCTTGGCCCAAATTGAAGGCGAGCTTGCGATCGTCGATCATCGCCAGCTCGACGCCGGGGCGGCTTTCGAACTCTTTGATCAGCAATTTCTCTTCGGGGCGGATCAGCGAATGGAGAAATCCAACGTTCATGTCACTCGCCCCAATCTTCTTCTTCTTTGGGTGCTTCGGCGAGCACGAACGGATTGACTCCGGTGACTTCAAGCTCGGAGCCGCACTCAGCGCAGGGAATCAATTCTCCTTCGACGGTGTCGTCACCAAGCGTTACTGTGGCGCCGCATACTGGGCACTCGGGCATGCCAAATTCCTCCTGAAAGTTACTCTCCCGTTGTAGTCCTCGAAAATAGCGAGCGCCCGAATCAACGGGCGCTCATGTAGGACCTTCGGGCAGTGTCCGAGCATACATTTTCCGTCGAATCAGCTCAAGTTATGATTGGGCAGCGGCGCGGTTGCGAAGCCAGCAACTGACTATCATAATATTTCGCTAGATGTCTTTCTTAGCCGCCTCTTACAACGTTCTTGCGACAGCCTATGTCGAGCGCGCCTGGTATCCACGCACGCCGGCGCTGCTGCTCAATCCTGCTGCTCGGGTTCCGGCGCTGGTTCAGCATATCGCCCGCCTCAATGCCGATCTTCTCTGCCTGCAAGAGGTCGAGCCGCCGGCGTTGGCGGCGCTGCGGGCGACGCTCATTGGCCGCGGCTACGACTTCCAATATGCGCGCAAACGCAACAACCGGCCCGACGGTTGCGCGATCTTCTATCGGCACAGCTCCTTCGAGCTGGTGGAGAGCCAGACCATCGTTTTCGCCGACGGCGGCGGCAGGGCCGATTCCGGCTACGTGGCGCTAGCCGCGACGTTTCGTTTTGAGGATCGTTTGCTGCAAGTGATCAGCACGCATCTCAGTTGGGATCCGCCCGGCGTGAACTCAGTCGAGCAGCAGCTGGGTTATCGACAGGTGCGCCAATTATTAGCAGAACAAGCGGCGACTGCCCCGCGGGCCGACGGTCTGATTCTCGCCGGTGATTTCAATGTGACCCCTGACAGCGCGCTGGTGCAATCGATCGAGCAGTCCGGCTTGCAGCGGGCGCACCGCGGTCTCGACCGAGCCTACACCTGCAACGTCAACCGCGACGCGCGGGTTATTGACTATATTTTCCACTCCGGTTCTCTAAGGGCCGAGGCGTTGGCGCCCATGTCCATCGACGATCACACGACTCTACCCAACGCCGATCAGCCTTCGGACCACATCGCCATTCTTGCGCGATTTCACTGGCAGAGTTAACCCCAAACCGACAAATACTTCGCTTGTTGTTGCGTTCCGTTGCGGAGACAGCGTTGGGAACGGCATTCCGTAGGGTGTCATGCTGAGCGAAGCGAAGCATCTGCTTGGTCGCCCAACGCAATCGGCAGATGCTTCGCCGTCGGCTCATAAAAGGTGATGCCGTTTTCCCCGGCGTTGAGCACGGTGAGGTTTTCCAGGACGATGTTGGTTCCGGAAGTCGCGCGCACGCCGTTGCGCGCGCTGTTCTGCACGATCAGTCCTTTGACTGTGACGTAGCTGCGGTTGTCGAGCTGCAGCAGCGCATCGGTCGAGCCCATCGCGATGGCCGTGCCGTCAAGAATCGCTTTCTCGCCGGTAAAATTCTCGTAGGTGATTCTCGCATTGGCCGTGCCGCCGTTGGCGAGCCTGATGCGCTCGTTATAGGTGCCGCCGCGGATCAGCACATGATCGCCGGCAACAACCGTGTTTGCCGCCTTTTGGATAGTGCGCCAGGGTTGACTCTGTGTTCCAGCGTTCGCGTCATTGCCCGAGAGAGACACGTAGTACGTCGCAGCCAGGGCGTTGGCGCCGAGCTGCGCGCAGCATAGGAAAACCACAGCCATCAGCCGGACGAAGCGGTATTGGAGTCGGTGCGGCGGCGGACCGCTGTGTGTCGCCGGGTTCCTTTTTGTTAACTGCAAAACTTGCATGGCATAGCTGGTTTTCTGTCGATTCGCCCGCCGCCGGCGGCCGCGAGCGCCTTCAACCTGATATTGATTCCTTGCTCGGTCTAAGTCTTTTGCCCTTTGTGCCAGATGAGTTGGAAAGTGTTGGTAAAAGTATTCGACCCGCCTGGGCCGGTCACCGTAAGACTGGCGGTGTAGGTTCCCGGCGCTGTGTAGCGATGACTCGGATACCTGCTCGTGCTCGTGGCGCCGTCACCAAAGTTCCAGTTCCAGCGGTTAATTTTTCCCTTTGATATATCGGTGAACACGACCGTTAGAGTTTTTCTATTGTTCACGAGAGCGACTTTGAACCGGGCCATGGGTGCCGGCACGGGCAAGGGGATGCTGGCGCGGACTTCCGGCGAAAAAGAACTCTCATTTTGCTTTGAGGGGTCGTAGGCGGTGACAGCGAAATAATAAGTCTCCCCGGGATTCAGGTCGGAGACAACATAGTTGGTTTGATTGCCTACGTCCACCACCTTGGCGTAGTTCCCAGATGTTTGCCCATAGTAAAGCATGTAACCGCCAACCTGCGCCTCGGAGTTGGCCTCCCACTCGAGTGTCACTTGCGCCGCGAAGGAGTTGACGGCACATGTTAACAGCAGAGAAAACAGCGCCGCCAGCGAAATTGGCAGCCGGCATTTGAGGCAAACGAGGGTGGCGCCGTAGTTGGACCGGTTGCGCAAGCAATAGAGCGGTTTTGACCGCGAAGGACGGACGTCGATCATTGTCATTATGTCACTTGTCGAGAATTCTGCGATGAAAGGCCTATCAGCCTTTAGGCCGAAACGCATTCGCCACTTGCACAAGCAACAATTATTCCGCGCGCGAGTGAAAAAAATGCGTCGCACGTTGCTGCCTCCACCGGGGCATTTTGGACTTCAAATGCCGAGTTGAGAAGAGCGAGCGTGGCGCCATGTAGTTTTATTCCATCACCTGATGCGAAGGTTTTTTCGACGCTAAACCGATATGAGGGCGCAGCGCCGCATCGGTCCAAATGAGTGGTTCAACGAAACCGGAGCGATTGTTCCTGGACGTTTTCAGCACGGTCGCAGAGAGCCACAATCAACTTGACTGGCTGTGACGATTTGGTCTATAGCTTCCGCTGTTGGCATAAATTGTCGCGCAGGATATGAACGCATCGGGAGGAAGGAGATCGTTTATGCGAAAATCAGCGGCGGGGATGTTTGGTGGTTTTAGCTAGCAGCGAATTTTGGCCGGCACCTGGGCTCGCGCTTTGCCTGCGGGTTCTCATACCCGCAGGCAAAGCGCGACGAACGATTGTAGCTGCACACGCCGACCCGGCGCCGTCACAGCTACAGCAACTCAAAATCGATCTCACTGCGAAACGCATTGATGCGCGCGACTTTGACCCGCACGTTGTCGCCGAGCCTAAACCTTCGGCCATGGCGCCGGCCTTTGATGAGATATTCTTTCTCGTAATAGTCGTAGTCGTCGTCGGTCAATGACGATAGTTTGACCAGCCCTTCGATGAAGTAATCGTCCAATTCGACGAAAAAACCAAAGTTCGCCAGACTGTTCACGAAGCCGCCGAACTCTTCGCCAAGCTTGCCCATCATGAACTGGGCTTTTTTCAAGTCGACCATTTCCCGTTCCGCGTCCATGGCGTTGCGCTCGCGCTCCGAGGTATGCTTGCCGGCTTCGACAAGATATCGCTCCAGATCGGCTTTCGCGTTCGGTTTCAGTTTCTCGCCGCGCAAGCTGTTGGCGAGCATGCGGTGGACGATGAGATCGGGATAGCGGCGGATCGGCGAGGTGAAGTGCAGGTAGCAGCTCGATGCCAAGCCAAAATGGCCGATATTTTCCGGCTGATAGATCGCTTGTTTCATCGAGCGCAGCAGCACGCGATTCAACACGCGCTCCTCAGGTTTGCCTTTGCACGATTCCAGTAGCCGTTGGATCTCGCTCGGCTTGACCGTTTCCTTGCTGATCGGCAGGCGGTAGCCGAGGCTCAAGAGAAACGGCGCCAGCGCTTCAAGCGCTTCGCGATCAGGTCCCTCGTGGACGCGATAGAGTGTCGGCAACTCTTTTTCAGTCAGATGGCGCGCCACCGCTTCGTTGGCGGCGATCATGAACTCTTCGATGATGCGGTGCGCGATGTTGCGCTCGGCGCGGACTATGTTTTCCGGCGCGCCCTGGAGATCGAGAACGATCTCCGCTTCGGGCAGATCGAAATCCAAGTTGCCGCGCGCCTTGCGCGTCTCATAGATCCGCAAGGCCAACTCTTCCATCAGTCTGAATTGATCGACCAAAGGGGCGTAGCGCTCCAGGCAGGCGGGATCGTTGTCGACCAGAATGCGGCGCACATCGGTGTAGGTCATGCGCTCATGGCTGCGAATGACCGAGTTGAAAAAACGGCTGGCCGTGACTTCGCCTTTGGCGTTGAACTCGATCCAGGCGGTTTTCGTCAAGCGGTCTTCGCGCGGGTTCAAGCTGCAGATGCCGTTGGACAACGCTTCGGGTAGCATGGGAATCGCCCGGTCCGGGAAATAGACGCTGGTGGCGCGGGCGTAGGCTTCTCGATCGATGGCGGTCTCGGGACCCACGTAGTAGGCGACGTCGGCGATGGAGACAAACAGCTCATAACGGTGGTCCGTCTTGCGCACGAAAACCGCGTCGTCAAAGTCGCGCGCGTGCTCGCCATCGATGGTCACGATCGGCAAGGCGCGCAAGTCTTCGCGGGCGGCGAGCTCCGCCGCATCGATCGCGAAGGACGCTTGCTTCACTTCGCGATCGACTTCCTCGGGAAAGCTCGCCGACAGGCCAAAACGAAAGACGATCGACTGGGTTTGCACTTCGGGATCGTCGGGATCGCCGATCACTTTGACGAGCGTCGCCTCCGGCGGCGACATCGCGGTGCCGTAGCGGGAAATCTCCACCGCAATGATCTTGCCTGAGTCCGGCTTGAGGGCGCCGGTTTTTAGCGGCATGGCACCGATGCGCGTGTCCATCGGCACCAGATAGCTTTTGCCGGCAATCTCTTCGTAGCTGCCGAGCAGGCGCTGCAGGCCGCGCTCGGTGATTTGCACGATATGGGCTTCGCTGGCGCCGCGTGCTTTGCGATCGAGGCGCACCATGACCCGGTCGCCGTGCATGACCCGGCGCATTTCCCGGCGGTTCAGGTAAACGTCATCGCTGTCTTTGTTATCGGGAATTAGAAAGCCATAGCCGTCCGGATGGGCGTGAACTCTACCGGTGAGCAGATTCTGGCTATCGGGCAGGCCATAGTGATTTTTCTTAAGCCGCACCATGCGGCCGGCGCGGCAGAGCTCGCGCAGGGCGTCTACGATATTCTGCAATTCATGATTGGCGAAACCGGCGCGCCGTTGGATTTCCGCCGGCGTCAACCGCGTGCGCGGTTTCTTGGCAAAGAGCGCAAGAATGCGCTCTTGCGCTCCTGCGGCGGGAGCGTTGGGTTGGGTGGATTTTTCGGTCATCAAAAAACGTCGCTCAGGCTGTGGATTCGGAATCGTCCGGGGTATTGTTGGCCGGTTCGAGCTCGAGCATCAACCAATCGTCGGTCTTTTCGGCGGGACGCGGAATGACCCGAATGGAGATTTCTTTCTCAAGTGAGCTAATGATCTGGCGCGCCACCTCGAGGTAGGCGGGCATGGTCAACAGGACGATCACGGCCTGCTTGCGATACACCGTGCGAATGATGCCCACCTCTTCGTAAGATTCGATCACGAACTTCACGTAGGCGACATTTTTCGGGTCGGTTTCGAGGTAAATCTCGTGCAAATCCATATCCGGTCCTAGCGCAACATCTCTTCAAGCGAGCGTGGCAGCCACTCGTCTTTCTTCTTTTCGGCGCCTTTTTTTTCCTCGCTGCCGCTTGAGCCGCCGCGGACTCCCGTGCCCCAACGCAAAGCCTGGGCTAAAGCGCGATTCTCCGGGCGAATACGGAGGTTGGGCAGCGTGCCGTCAACGCGGAACGCGATGGCGAGCCGGCCGCGCCGATCGACAAAATAACGCAGCATCTTGTATTCCCGCTGAAGCTCCTGGGTAAGACTCGGCGAAAGCACCAATAGTCCGTTCCAACGGGTGCTGCGATCGGTTGCCACCCAGCCGGCGCCGGTAATGGTGTAATTGGGCGTCGCCAGTATCAAGTCGTCGCTCGACAGCCGTTGCGCGCGCCATTTGAAGCTGCCCTTGAAGGAGTCAAAAACCGTCTCGGGGCGTTCGACCAAAGCTTGTAGACCGGCAGGGAGCCGTGACGACGGCGTGCCACGGTTGCCGTGGCCAAACAGTTGGGCGACCAGGTTGAAGTTTTTAATCAGACCCTTGTTGATGAGCACTTCGCCGTCGCCGGTGAAAGGGTGCTCAGCACTGGATTCCATCGGATAGCCGCCGGCCAGGCGGCCGCGAAAATCGAGCCGGCCGGCAACTCGGGTTTTGAGGCGGGGAAACTTCTGTTCGAGCAAAGCGGTTAGGTCGACGGACTCCAAGCGCGGCGACCACTCGACGATTTGGCTGCCGTCGCGGTTACTCGCCCAGGTGCCGACAGCTTGCACGGTGCCGCCAAGCGTGCGCAGCGAAAGCTGCCTGACCCGTGTGCCCTGCGGTGACCAAACCAATTCCGCGCGCAAATCTTGAAAGGGTAAGTCCTCCAGAGTTCCCCCTGACGAGTTGACTGTTGCGCTTAGCGCTGGCGTGGCGTTTTGCCATTCAAAATTGCCATCGGCAACGAAGTTTCGGAGCAGATTTGCATGATTTGCAAACAGCGGCGCAAAGTCGGCGGCTTGGATGGCCTGGGCGCGCGCCCGAAAGGCCCCACGCAGTTCGGTTAAATCGACCAGGGTCACATCGAGGGCCAAAGGCGAGGCGCCGTAGCGCAACGTGACATTGTCCGCGCGAGCTTGGTCGCCGGTGAAATGGACCGTGCCATTGACGGCTTGCAAGGCTTGCCCCCTCTGCTTGGGGCGCAAGGCGGCGTCGTGTAATTGCAGTGTGCCGCGTAGGAGCCAAGGGTTGTCGCTGTTGGCCAAATCTTTGTTGAAGCGTAAATCCCAACTTGCCGCGCCGCTTGCCGAATGGTCCGGCTGGGGTTCTAAGAAAGCAATCAGCGCGGCGATGTCGCTGCGGCTTTCACTGGCGCGCAGCGCGACGGCGTCCGACGCAATGTGGCCGGTGAGCGTGGTCGCGAACCCGCCGACGTAGAGTCTTGAGTCGTGCACAACCACGTCATCTGCGCGCCGGGCAAATTGCCCTTGCCAAAGAGCGCGGGTTCCGGCGGGTTTTTTCAAGTGGTGCGCGTAGCTGAGCTCGGCGGCGCCAGCGTCGATGCGCGCGCCCACGCGCAAGAAACGCCAACTCCCGGCAAGGTTGCTACTGACGCCGATGGAACCGCTGGCTTGGAAGCGCTGTGAGAAAACATTCTTCAGATAGCTGAGGCGACGCAGCTGGGCGATATCGATGCCCGGCATTTTTACGGTGCCCGCAACCTCAGAGCCGGCCCAATCGCGATCGGCGGGAATCTTTACCGTTCCTTGAGCAATCGCATTGTACTCGGTGGCGCCGAAGAGCGGCACTTTCAGCAGCACCTCATTCAGGATCGGCGCTCGCAATGTCCCAGTCAGGCGCGCCCGCAGGGTGGACGGTGCCGTGATGCCGAGCTCCGAGAGCAGGTTGTCCTTGAGCCCGGGCAGGGCTGCTACCACGAGGGGCAAGTGCAAAGAATCGAAGCGCAGGTCGAGATCGAGCTGGCGCTCGGTCCAGAGTTCCGGTTTGGGCGGCGCACTTACGCTGCCCTGGATGGTGATGTCCTGAGTGAGGCCTCCGGTGAGGGCACCGGTAATTTTTACGCGCATCGGGCTGGCGACGCCCAGGCCAGTGGCATGCATCTGCACGTTTCTAATTTGCAACGTCGCCGCCGAGCTACCGGAGCGGTCAACGCAATAGAGCTGTCCATCGACGATTTGCACGCTGCGGATGGTGAAATTGACGCGATCGCGGAGCTTTTCCGGCCCCGGCGCGGCGATGCGCGGGAACGTGCTCAAGGCTTTCTTACGTTCCACCAGCGCAGTTACGTTCACAAGGCCGTTCTCGTCGGCGATAACTTGAAACTCCGGCCCGTCAAGCGCAAGGGAATCGATGACCAACCGGCCTCGGGCCAGGTCGAGCAAGCTCAAACCCAGATGCAGCGCGCGGGCGCGCAAAAACGGCGTGGCGGCGAAGCGGCGGTCGTCGTCGATGCGAAATTCCTTGGCGACAAAGCCGAGCCCGCCCCACAGGGTTGCTTCCAAACTGTCGAAGTTGACGTCCTTGCCGAGAATGCGGTGCAATTCCTGTTGGACGGTGTCGCGGTGGCGCGCCGCCAGATTGTCAAAGACCTGCAGCAAAACAAAGCAAGCGCCAACCAATAGCAGCACCCCGAGCAAAAGATGTCTGCGATAACGGCCCACGGCGCGCAGCAGCAACGGCAAGGAAAATCTGCGTGTCGTAAATGGGGCCACGATCGGATTCATAGGGGGTTAAAGGCGAGGCCAAGCACACCGTCCCAGGGGCGAACCAATGTCGCGCGCTGATGGTTTGGACCAGGAGAGCAGGCGGTTACGTCGGTCCTGTCGATGTCGGGACACAACGTCAGTGTACAGCGGAGCCTGAGAAGGGCAAGACCTTCAAGGTTTGGCGGATTTTCTGAAGCTATAGGCTAGTTCACGCGCTCGACGATCGTGGCGATCCCTTGGCCGACGCCGATGCACATGGTGGCCAGGCCATAGCGGCTGCCGCGCTTTTGCATCTCGTGCACCAACGTCGCCATCATGCGCGCGCCGCTGCAGCCGAGGGGGTGGCCCAAGGCGATGGCGCCGCCATTGACGTTCAACTTGTTCAGGTCGATGCCGAGCTCGCGGCAGCAGGCGAGGACTTGAGAGGCGAAGGCTTCGTTCAACTCGACGAGATCGATTTGATCGATGGTGAGGCCGGCGCGTTTGAGCGCTTTCTGGGTGGCCGGGATGGGGCCGATGCCCATGTAGTTTGGATGGACACCGGCGGCGGCCGAGGCGACCACGCGGGCCAGCGGTTTGAGTTTCAACTGCTCGGCTCTTTGCGGCGAGGTGACCAACAACGCGGCGGCGCCGTCGGACAGCGGCGATGAATTTCCGGCGGTCACGCTGCCGCCTTTTTTGAAGGAGGCCGACAGCTTAGCGAGAACCTCCAATGACGTATCGGAGCGTGGGTTCTCGTCTTTGTCATGCACCAAAGTTTTGCCGTTGCGCTGCGGAATTTCAAACGGAATCATCTCTTCTTTGAAGCGCCCGGCTTGCTGTGCCGCAATGGCTTTTTGGTGACTCGCCAACGCGAGCTTGTCCTGGTCTTCGCGGCTGATGTTGTATTTCTCGGCGACGTTTTCGGCGGTCTCGCCGTTGTTGATCAGCGAATAGAGCTCGCCCATGCGTTTGTTGGGAAAGCGCCAGCCGAGCGAGCTGTCGAACATGTTGATATCGCCGCGCTGAAATGCATTGGCCGGTTTGCCCATGACCCATGGGCCACGGGTCATGCTCTCGACGCCGCCGGCGACGTACAAATCGCCATTCTCGGTTTCGATCGAGTGCGCCGCCTGATTGATCGCTTCGAGGCCGGAGCCGCACAACCGATTCACCGTTGCGCCAGGAATCGTGTAGGGCAGCCCGGCGAGCAGCGAAGCATTACGCGCCACGTTGCGGGAGTCTTCGCCGGCCTGATTGGTGCAGCCGAAGTAAACGTCCTCGATCTGCTCTTTGTCGATGCCGGTCTTCTCGACCATTTTCGCGATCACGTAGGCAGCGAGATCATCGGTGCGAACGTCTTTTAAGATGCCGCCGTGGCGGCCCATGGGCGTGCGCACGGCTTCGACAATGACGGCTTCTTTCATGGTTTCACCTGAGTTTCATTATAGCTGTAGAATCCGCGGCCGCTAGTCTCGCCCAAGAATCCGGCCGTGACCAGCCGTTTGAGCAGCGGCGCCGGGCGGTAGCGATCGTCGCCGGTTTCGCCGAGCAAGCCTTCTAAGACCGCCAACACTTCGTCGAGGCCGATCTGATCGGCCCACTTGAGCGGTCCCTGAGGGTAATTCACGCCGAGGCGCATGGCGACGTCGATTTCTTCGGCCGACGCCACGCCTTCTTCGAGGGCGCGCGCCGCTTCGTTGATGATCAAACTCAAAATGCGCGGGAAGGTTAAGCCGGCGGTGTCCTTGACCAGAACGGTTTCCTTGCCCAGAGATTTGAAAATTTCCGCGGCACTGCGCGCTGTGCTTTCGCTGGTGCGCAGGCCGCGCGCCAACTCGACGACCTTGCGATCTTTCAATGGATAAAAAGTCGCGAAGCCGATAAGGCGCTCAGGCTTTTTGATCCACGATGCCAACTCGGTGACGCCGAACCCTAAGCAGGAACTGACGATGACCGCATTGGCGGGTAGAAAGTCGTCAAGCTTTTGCAGCAAGGCCTTCTTACGATCTCGATCGCCGGCGCAGGTTTCGATGACCAAAGGGGTCGTCGGCTCTAAATCGGCTGCGTTGGCCGAGAAGGCAGCCTCGAGGTTCTTTTCTTTGCAGGCCGCGGCGAGATCCTGGGCCAACCGGCTGTTGCCGACGATGGCGAGATTACTTTTTGGCATAGACGTAAAAACCGCGGCCGGTCTTTCTCCCCAGGTTGCCGCCGAGCACCATGCGCTGCTGGATCGGGCTCGGGCGAAAGCGCGGGTCCTCAAAAAACGAACGGTAGAGCGATTCCGTCGCGGCGAAATTAATATCGTTGCCGATGAGATCCATTAACTCAAACGGCCCCATGCGGAAATTGCCGGCCTCTTTCATAACCTTGTCGATGTTTTCGACCGAAGCGTCACCGTCGCCCAGGATGCGCAGCGCTTCATTATAAAAGGGCCGGGCGATGCGGTTGACGATGAAGCCAGCGGTGTCCTTGGCGCGCGCCGGGGTTTTGCCGATGGCTTTCATCAGCGCGGTGGCTTTCTCAATCGTTGCGCTGCTGGTGCGATCGCCTTGAATGACTTCCACGAGTGCCATCAGCGGCGGCGGGTTGAAAAAGTGCAGCCCCAGCACGCGTTCCGGGTGCTGCGTGCTGGCAGCGATGGCGGTGACGTTAAACGAAGAAGTATTGCTTGCTAGCAGTGTTTCCACACCGCAAACGGCATCGAGCTGCCGGAAAATATCGCGCTTGAGCTCGAGCTTTTCCGGCGCGGCTTCGATCACCAACGCGCAGCCTTTGCAGTCGTCGAGGCTGGTGGTGAGTTGGAAGCGATCGAGGATTTCTTTCTCTTGTTCCGCGCTCAATTTGCCGCGCTCGCGGCTGCCGGCGAGGAAGGCTTTGATCTTGCCCATGCCGGCATCGATGAATTCCTGTTTGATATCGTAGAGCAGCGTCGGGAAGCCGGCCTGCGCGGCCACCTGCGCGATACCCGCGCCCATGGTGCCGGCGCCGAGGACGGCGATCTTTTCAGTTTTGTTGGCCATAAGATTCTGTTTCGAGTTTCGGGTTTTGGGTGCCGGGTTCAACTCGAAACCCGAAACTCGCAACGCAAAACTATTTGCCGGTAAACACGGGTGTCCGTTTTTCCAAAAATGCTTTGACGCCTTCGTCGTAGTCGGCGCTGCGACCGGCGATCTCCTGCAAGTGTGCCTCGTATTCCAAATCGGAATCGACGTTGGGCAAATTCGCATGATTCACCGCGCGCTTGATCAAACCGATACCGCGCGGCGCCTTGGCGACTTGCTCGGCGATCTGTCTTGCCGACGCGGCGAATTCCACCGTGGGAAACACACGGGCGACCAGACCGATGCGCTGCGCCTCTTTGGCGTCGACGGTGTCGCCAAGCAGCAAAAGCTCCATCGCTTTGCTCAAGCCCACCAGGCGCGTCAGGATGAAACTGCCGCCCGAGTCGGGCGCGAGACCGACGCGCACGAAAGATTGGATAAACTTGGCGTCCTCCGAGGCAACCCGTAGATCGCAGGCCAGGGCAAAGTTGCAGCCGGCGCCGGCGGCGACGCCGTTGACCGCGGCGATGACGATCTTTTCCATGGCGCGAATCTGTTTGATCATCGGGTTGTATTTTTCCCGCAGCGACGCACCGAGCGAGCCTTTTTGATCGGGGGTGCGACCTTTTAAGTCTTGGCCGGCGCAAAAAGCCCGGCCGGCACCGGTGATCATCATACAGCGTACTTCTTTGTCGCGCTCGCCGTCTCTTAGCACGTCGAGCACTTCCTTGTTCATCTGCGGAATGAACGCGTTGAGCGACTGCGGCCGGTTGAGCGTGATGGTGCCGACGCCGTTTTGTTTCTCGTAGAGAATCGTTTCGTAGGCCATGATAGATTAGCTGGATTAACTATTCACCACGAAGGCACGAAGGTCACGAAGTTTCGGGCTGAATATAAATACTTTTTTATCTTCGTGTTATTTGTGTCTCCTTCGTGGTGAGTCATTGTTGGCGCCCGTGAACACAGCGAGCTATCTTCCTTTGAATTCCGGTTTGCGTTTTTCGAGAAACGCTTTCATGCCTTCGCTGCGGTCCTCGGAGGCAAACAGCAAATAGAAAGATTTGCGCTCGTATTCCAAGCCCTCGTCGAGGGGGGCGTTGGCCGACTTCAATACCGCTTCCTTCGCAGCCTTGATCGCCAGCGCCGGTTTGGCGGCGATTTTTTTGGCGATGGTTTTGGCTTCTTCGAAGACTAACTCGTTGGGGACGACCCGATTGACCAAGCCCAAGCGCTCCGCGTCGGCGGCGCTGAGCATATCGCCGGTGAGCACTAACTCCATGGCGCGGTGTTTGCCAAGCACGTGGGTGAGCCGCTGGGTGCCGCCGCTGCCGGGAATGATGCCCAAATTGACCTCTGGTTGACCGAAGCGGGCATTTTCCGAGGCGACAATGATGTCGCAGCTCATCGCGAGTTCGCAGCCGCCGCCGAGGGCAAAGCCGTTGACGGCGGCGATGACCGGCTTGGTAATCTTGTTTATCTTGTCACGGTAAGCGAGGCGTTCGAGCACGGGCGCATCGAAGGGACCTTTGCCGGCCATTTCTTTAATGTCGGCGCCAGCAGCGAAAACTTTTTCGCCACCGGTGACGACGATGACGCGAATATCCGCGTCGGCATCCAGTTCCTGCATCGCCAACGACAAATCTTTGACCAATCCGTAGGAAAGCGCGTTCAATGCTTGCGGGCGATTGAGGGTGACAACGCCGATGGCGCCGTCTTTTTCAACGATGACGTTTTCGTAACTCATGGCGTAAGCGTTCTAAGACATACACCAAGGGTATGGGTGATTCAAGAAATGCTGGGAAGACTTTCACCACGAAGACACGAAGGCCACGAAGGAAAAAAAGAAGATGATTTTTGTCCGAACTTCGTGTCCTTGGTGCCTTCGTGGTGAAATTAGAATTCGGCTCGTTGACAGCCCAACGCTTTGCCAATATCTTTTTTGCGATGTCCAATCGGGTTGAACCGGCGACTCGTCATCACGACGAAAAGCTTCAAGACATTCTGAAAACCTCGGCGCGGATTTTCGCCGAGAAAGGCTTTCACCACACCTCGGTTCGCGATATCTCGCGTGCCACCAAGATGAGTCTGTCCGGGCTCTACTACTATTTTACGACCAAGGAAGACCTGCTCTATCTGATCCAAGAGCGGTGTTTTTTGACGCTGCTGCAGAGTTGGGAGCAGACGCCGCGCGGCGAGCTCGATGTGCGCGCGCGGATTCGTGCTTTTGCTGAGAATCATTTGAATTTCTTTCTGCACAACATGCATGAAATGAAAGTCATGGCCCATGAAGACGAGTCGTTGACCGGTGACTTCGACGATAAGATTCTCGTGCTCAAGCGGCGCTACGTCAAAGTGATCATGGATTTGATCGGCGAGCTACAGGCGCAGGAAGGCGCGCAGGGGATCGATTTGCGCGTCGCGACCTTTGCGCTGTTTGGCATGATGAACTGGATCTACACCTGGTATCAGCCGCGGCGCGATTTGCCGTTTCCGCAGTTGATCGAGCAAATGCTGCGTATCTATTTTTTTGGCGTGCTGCAGGGCGGCGCGGCGGATGCCCCCTGGTTCGCGGCGGGAGCGGCGATGGCGGACAAAGATGCGTTTTCGCTTTGGCAAAATCATTCATCGTAAGAGGTAGAGCCTAATGTTGCGCATCGGCGAGAAAGCCCCTGAGTTGAATCTGCAAGGCGTTGCGAACGGCAAAGTCGCAAGCTATTCGCTGCGCGGGTTCCAAGGAAAATGGCTGGTGCTGTTTTTCTACCCCGCCGATTTCACATTCATTTGTCCGACCGAAGTGACGGGCTTTAGCCAATTGGCCAGAGAGTTTCGCGCCGAAGGCGCGGAAATTCTCGGTGTCAGCGTGGACTCGATCGAGAGCCACCGCAAATGGGCCGAGGAATTGGGTGGGTTGAACTATCCGCTCTTGAGCGACGAGACGCGAACCTTGAGCCGGTCCTACGACGTGCTCGACGAAAAAGAAGGTGTCAGCGCCCGCGCCACCTTCATCATCAGCCCCAGCGGCGAAGTAAGCTACGTGGTCGTCAGCCACACCAACGTCGGCCGCAGTGTCGAAGAAACCCTGCGCGTCGTCAAAGCGCTGCGCTCCGAGCGGCTGTGCCCGGCGGGATGGAAGCCGGGTGAGGCGACGGGCGACGTGAGCTTGAAATTCTGAGACAAACTCGATTCCAAATTCAAAATTCCAGATTCCCAATCCGAAAATCTTGAATCTGGAATTTGTAATAATTTGTAATCTGTAATTCACCATGGCCGTTTCCCTCGAAGAAAAGAAAGCCGTCATCGAAAGCCGCTCACGCATTCGTGAGCTGGTGTTCGGCGTGCAGGATGGTTTGATCAGCACGGTGGGCTTGCTTGCCGGTGTGCAAGGCGCGACGGAAAGTACGGTGGTCGTTATCATTACCGGCCTGACGGCGATGTTTTCCGGCGCCATTTCCATGGCGGCCGGGTCCTACCTTTCGTCCAACGCGCAGAAAGACATTTTCGACAAAGAGCTGCGCGAAGCGGAGCTCTTGGCCGCGCAGGAACCCTATGTCGCGGCTGAAGGGCTGCTCAAATCGCTCAGCGACGAAGGCCTCTCGCGCGAGCAAAGTTACGGCATCGTCAAGCAGCTCTTACAGCAGGAGCAGGTTTTTCTGAGAACGTTTCAGGAAAAAGTATTCGGTCTTGGCTCGGCCGACATCAACCAGCCGCTCAAAGGCGCGCTGGTCATGGCGGCGTCGTTTATCTCCGGTGCCGTGATTCCGATCCTGCCGTACTTGTTCATCAAGGGAAATCAGGCGCTCTATCTTTCCATCGCGCTGTCGGCGCTCACGCTCTTTGGCGTCGGCTATTTTAAAGGCGTGCTCGCCGCCAAGTCGCCGGTGGCTTCCGGCATGCAATTTTTTTGTATCGCCGTGAGCGCGGCCGGCTTGGGTTATCTAATTGGCTTGGTGGTGCAGTACTTCTTTCCCGGCGTGCAGATTGCCGCGTAGTTGGTCTCAGCCTTTAATCAAGCTTCTGAGCAGCGTCAGATTCTCGCGGTCTTCTGTTAGCTCTTTGTCCTTCGGTGTTTCTAGGCACATCGGCAAGCCCCAGAAGCGTGGGTCGTTCATCAGCAAGCGAAACGCTTCGACGCCGATGAAGCCTTTGCCGATATGTTCGTGGCGGTCGACCCGCGAGTGAAAGTCTTTTTTTGAATCGTTTAGGTGAAAGGCGGCGAGGCGATCGAGGCCGATGGCTTCGTCGAATTCGGCAAATGTCCGCTCATAGCCTTCTTTAGTGCGAATGTCATAACCGGCGGCGAAGGCATGTTCGGTGTCGAAGCAAATGCGTATGCGGTCGCCGGCTTTCGTCGCGTCGATGATCTTGCCCATGTGCTCGAAGCGGTAACCGACGTTGGAACCTTGGCCGGCGGTGATCTCCAAAGTGACCTTGACGTTGAAGCCTGGGCAGGCCTTGTGCACTTCGTCGAGCGACTGGGCGATGGTCTTGATCCCTTCCAACTCGCCGGCGCCGACGTGAGCGCCGGGGTGGGCGATGAGATTCGACACGTTCAAGGTCTCGCAGCGCTCCATCTCGTCGATGAACGCGCCGATCGAGCGCTTGCGCATGGCGCTGTCCGGCGAGCCTAGATTTAACAAATAGGAATCGTGCGCGACGATGGTATCGATGCCGGTTTCTTTGCGGTTGATTGTGAATTGATCGATTTCGTCTTTGCCCAGCGGCTTCGACGCCCACTGGCGCGACGATTTGGTAAAAATCTGGATGGCATTGCAGTCGACCTTCTTGCCGTCGAGCAGCGCATTGCCAACGCCGCCGGCGATGGACATATGGGCACCGAGCAGCGGGCCTTTCTTCTTCGGTTTGGTGGAATTCGCCATTGGTGAGCGGTCCCCTCGCGCCTCAAGCCACCTGCCGCGAAAAATGTCGTCTTTCGACGAGCGGCAACGAGATGCTGCCGGCGCTCAACAGCTTGTCGTGAAATTCGCACAAGTCGAATTTGCTGCCGAGGCGCTGACGTTCCTGTTCGCGCAGGCGATTGATAATCGACCAGCCGAGCGCGTAGCCCATCGGCACGGCCGGTGACTGGCTGTACCAGTTCAAATCGCCGCAGGCTTGGGCGCGGGGAAAATGCAGCTCGCGCGTCATCAAGTCGGCGGCTTCGTCGTAGCTAAGTCTGCCGGTTTGGGTTTTGACGTCGATGATGATGCGAAGGGCGCGCCAGAGCCGGTCTTTGAGCATGACGAAGCGGTGCTCTTTGGATTTTAGAAATCCTTGCTCTTGCATGAGCTGCTCGCAATAGAGCGCCCAGCCTTCGTAGAACACCGACGACTCGTTCATTAGCCGCGGCAATGTCGCCGCTGCCGCTGTGCAGTTGGCGATGGAAAACTGCAGGTGATGGCCGGGGTAGCTCTCGTGCACCGAAGTGTTCTCCAAGCCGACCCAGTTGTGCTCGCGCAGCAAATCGCCATCGGCGGCGGGCGTGACGTAGTAGTAGCCCACCTGGTTGGGATCTTTCGGCGACGGCGACATATAAGCCGCAAACGGAATCTCGTGGCGGCGAAACACCGGCGTGTTCACCACATGCAGCTCTTCTTTGGCGGGGAACGTGACCAGCTTGTTGGCGCGGACAAATTCCCGCGCGGCTTTCATCGCCTTGTCGTAGGCCGATAGAAGGTCGTCGCTGCTTGGATGGTGCTCCTGAATTTTTCGCGCTGCCTCTTCGATACCTCTGCCGGGCGCGAGCTCTTGCGCTAGCGCTTGGAGCTCGCGTTTGGTCTTGGCGAATAATTCTTCGCCGAGCGCAAGCAAGCTGTCGGCATTGTAATCGAGAAAGTGTTTCTGTTTGAGCAGTAAATTGAAATGCTCGGTACCGACGGCGTAAATGCCGCTGCTGCGAGGTAGAAGGTCGCGTTCGATAAACGCGACGTAATCCTGGATCGCACTTTTGGCCTTGTCGATGGCACTGTGCAGCGCGGCCTTGTCCGGCACCCCGGCGGCGACTTTGGGATGTTCAGGGAGGCTGTCGAGAAACGTGATGCCGCCGTTGGCGCCTTCGATGGCGTTCTCAGTCCAGAGTTTGGGCGGGTTGGCGTCCTTGCGGCCCAGGTTGGTGATGCCCTGCTCGATGACCGCGGGAATGCGATTCAACCGGCTCAATAAATTGCCCGGCAAATCATTGGTCTCGCGCACCGTCAGAATGTAGATCGCGTCAGTCGGCACATAGGTGTCGGGCCATTTGAGACGATAGTCTTGCTTGTTGTGCTCGTAGTTCTGAATCGTCAATTTGCCTTGCAGCAGCGCATGATCGATGGTCTCGTCGGCGCTGAGATCGCCGGTTGGAATCTGCCGGAGCGTGTTGAGCGACTCCTCGACGAAGGCTTTCTCGGCGAGATAGGCCGCGTCGGAATAGTCGTTCAACAGGTGGTCGTATCCTGCGATGCCGTAATAGATGGCATCGGTGGGATGGAGGTCGAAATAGCGCTTGAAGTACGAAGCGCAGAAATCACTGAATTGGGACATAGTATAGTTCCTAGCTTAGACTGTTCGCAGCATGAGCGCGATCGAGGCGAAACCCTTCCGGAGCAAAGGCAACAGGGCATTGCATCAACGCCGCGATGTAGGGGCGACCGGCGGTCGCCCTGCTCTGCGAATCGCAGTGGAAAGGTCGAAGAGATCCCAAGCATCGGCGAATCAAACCGAACGATCTACGCTGATGCCTCCGCTCCTCCAGAGTTCCACTTCGATCGACACAGTGTCATGGGTTTTCCCCGTCGCATGAATAATTCGGGCTAGGGAGTCAGCTGCACCTTGTCGATGAAATATTCGGTTTCGCCGAAGCAGGAGCTCGGCACGCCTTTGTGCTGCGCATAGCTGAGCGTAACGCGCTTGCCCATACTGTCCATCAGTCGTTTGGCCACTATGTCGTCGCGCACGGAAAAAAGAAACTTCTCCGGAATGGCGCCGGGCACTGTGGTTAGCAAGAGCTCGCCCTCCCAGGTTTTGCAGATCCAGCCCTTCTTGGAAAATTTCTGAATGAACCCAGCTCGTTCGCCAGTGGAGTAGGACCAATTGAGCGTAACCCAAGTGTAAGCAGCGGCCAAGCCTACTACAATAGCAAAAAACGACAGCAAGCCGACGATGACTTTCATGATTTATTTATTCCTCAGTCACGGACTCGACGAAATATTGCTCGACCCGCGCTATGAGGCGCGCCGGGTCCGGAGATAAACGGCGTCGTTCGTCGGACTGGTAGAAGGCCTGGTTGTTGGCCTGCCAGTTCGCCGCGTCGTCGTGGCTTAAGAACCAGACAAACTGATTGGTTGCCGCCACGGTCCAGCCGCCGTCGACGCGAAAGCCGAACTTTTGCCGCAGCGGCTTGATGTGATCGCGCCATTCGGTGGCGAACTCCTGCAAGGCGCCGCGATTGATCGTGTAGATATGCAGCTCAGTGGGCATGATTGGCTCGGATCAGCTAAACGGTAGTCGCTGGATATATAGAATTGGCGTTATCGTCAAGGGATTGTATTGCTAGGGCGTGTCGTTTTATAAACCGAATGCAGGAGGGGTTTGGTAATATGGCAACGCGTTGGTTATTTAAAAGTGAGCCATCGGTCTATTCCTATCAACAATTGGTCAAAGACAAGAAGACCGTGTGGGACGGGGTGGCCAATTTTCTGGCGCTCAAGCATGTCAAGGACATAAAAAAGGGCGAGCTGATTTTTATTTATCACACCGGCGACGAAAAAGCCGCAGTGGGCGTGGCGCGCGCGTTAAGCGGTGCCTATCCCGATCCTGAAAAAGACGACCCGCGGTTGTTGGTGGTCGACGTCGAGCCGGTGCGGGCGCTGGCCAAGCCGGTGACATTGGCGCAAGTCAAAGCCCATCCGAAGTTGAAGAACTTTGATCTGGTCAAGAACTCACGGCTGTCGATGATGAAAGTCACCGACGAGCAGTGGGAGATCATGGAAGAGATGGCCAAGAAATAAATTCAAAATTACAAATTCAAAAATATAAAAGTAGGAAAAAAGATGGCGGACGAACATAAGCACGGACACAAGGGCGAGCATGCACATGGGCATGACCATGGCCACGATCATGGACACTCCCAGTCCCATGGCGAGCATAAGCAGGATCACGAGCCTAAAGCGCATAGCCACGATCACGGCCATGAGCATGAGCATAGTCATGGCGAGCACTCGCATAGTCATGATGCGCATGGCCACGGCCATGGTCACGCGCATGGCCATTCGCACGATCACGGCCATGGACTCGATCATAAGTCGCGCTTTCACGATCCGGCGCACGCGCGAGACTTCGATAGCCGCGGCTTGTCCGACATGCGCACCGACTTGACCGAGAAACTCATCGAAGCGTTGACGCTCAAGGGCGGCGAAGCGATTCTCGATTTGGCCACCGGCACCGGCCGGGTGGCGCGGCCGCTGTCCAAGAAGCTCAAAGGCGGCCGCATTGTCGGCGTCGATGAAGCGATGGCGATGCTCGACGTCGGCCACCACCACAAAGATCCGATCGAGCATTATGAACAGTCCGCCGGCCAGGCGGACAAGCTGCCGTTCAAGACCGGCACCTTCGACCGTGCCTTTGTCTCGTTTAGCTTGCACCATTTCGGCAATCCCGCCGGCGTAGTAGCCGAAGTGCTGCGGGTGTTGAAGCCGAGCGGGCGTTTCGTGGTCGTCGATCCGATCATCGAAGAAGCCAAGGACGCGGTCGATAGCGCGTTGGAGGCCAAGATCAATCAGGTTTTCCGGCGCACCCATGGCGACGGTTTCAAATTTCACACCTCCAGCAGCATTCAACGCTTGCTCTCCAAGGCGGGCTACCGCGTGCCGCGGGTGAATGTGCTTTCCTATTCCTTCAATCAAGAAGGCATGGACGGCATCCCCACCGGGCGCCATTGGCTCGAGGCCGCGCTGGAATTAGAGAAGGAAGCGCCGGAGCTGGCCGAGCGCATGAAGAAAAACTATTTTACCTGGCATTCGCACGGCGATCATGCCCATGTGAAGGGCAGTTTTTCCTACGCCGTGATCACCGGAGTAAAGCCGGCGTAATTAGCCGTCTGGCGTTTAGCGTCTAGGGTTTCGCGTGCTTGGCCACAACGCTAGACCGCAGACGTCAAACGTAATCTGCCAACGGAGTAATTGTGAAGAAAGCCGACTTCCGAACCTTCTACAAAGATGCCCACGCGGTCGAGTGTCTAACTGAGCGGGAAAAAATGCTGATGGGGCTGGCCGTCGCAATCATGCGGTTGTGCGATCCCTGAGTGGAGCGCCGCCTTGCGGACGCAAGGAAAGCCGGCATGACGGAGGAAGAATTGGACGCCGCCGTCGATGTCATCGCCGCCGTCGATGCCGGGGTGTTGCAGTCGCTCAACCAGCGCATCAAGGCGCGCGCCAAGGTCTGACCATTTCTGGTATCGGTCCGGTGGAATTTTAAGGACGCGGTGGCGGCGCTGAACCTTCTGCCGGGCCCTGATGGCGCTTCGAGCTTGACAATACTTCGAACGATCAGTTAGTGCTAACAAATTGAAATTGAACGGCAAAATTCGGGAGGAGTTACTATGAAACCGCAGGAATGGCGCCAAGCGCTGGGCGAATGCGTGCGCGATTTGTTTCGCTCGCCGGAGATGGAGCATTTCTATTCGATACCCATGAACATCAAACGGGCGCAGATTTACCTGTTGCAGCTGAGTCTCTACGTCCGGCAGCGGCGCAATTTTTGGCCGCAGGTCGCCGCCAATTGCAACGAGTTCGACGTGAAACAACGGATTATGGAACATGAGCATGAAGAGTTAGTCGAGGACGAGCATTCCAAACACGGTCATCTCGATTTGATTTTTCGCCAGGGCAAGGAGCTTGGATTGAGCGTCGACGACGTGCTCAACGCCGAGCCGCTGCCAACCACCAAGGCGGCGATTTACGGTTGGTTCTGGATTGCGCGCAATCGCCCCTGGCAGGAAGCCATTGCGGCGTCGACCATCGCCGAGTGGACCAACGATGATCGCTTGCTTGGCGATTTGGGCGGCGCCAATTGTAGCCGGCTCTACAAGATCTGGTCGCGCGATCTGAAATTCACCGACAAGCAAATGCCCAACTTTACCGCGCACAGCAAAGCCGATGTGAAGCACTCCGATATGTTCATCGACGTGTTGGAAAGATATGTCGAGCCGGGGCGGGAAAAAGACGTGCTCCATACGGCGAAGGAATCGATGGATTTGCACCGCGCTTACTTTGGCGGCATGGCGCATGCGATGGAGAAAACTGCGTAAGTTAATCAATCGGGGTTGCAATGAAGCTTGAAGAGCTTGACAGCCAGCTTGAGAAGAATCAACTCTCGGGCTTTTGGCGCACGCGCGTGCCGGGGCACGCGTCCGAGGCGCCCTACCTATGGAAATGGGAGCCGCTGCTCGACGGTTTGCTCAAGGCGAGTGAGACCATCGGCATCGATCAAGCGGAGCGGCGCGCGATTCGCTTGGTGAGCCCGCATTTGCCGATCAAATCGACCTCGCACACGCTGCAAATTACGTTTTCCATCGTCAACCCCGGCGAAGTGGCCAAAGCGCACCGACACAACATGGCGGCGATTCGCTTCGTCGTCCAAGGCAAAGGCGCCTATACCGCGGTGGACGGCGAAAAGTTTTTCATGGAAGAGGGCGATCTGATCTTGACGCCCAATTGGACTTGGCACGACCATCACAACGAATCACAAGATCCGATCATCTGGCTCGATGGCCTCGACGGACCGCTGATTCAGTCGTTGAACGTGTTGTTTTTCGAGGATGCGGAAAAGCCCGAGCAGGAGATTACGCGCCAGACCGGCGAATCTTTGAGCCGCATGGGTTTTGCGCGCACGACTAAACCGAACGAATCGTTCAAGCGCGGCACGCCGTTTCGCTACTCATTCGTAGACACTTACAAGGCGCTGAAGGCGATGACCGAGGCCGATCGCGATCCCTACGACGGGATTTTGCTGCGCTACATCAATCCCGCGACCGGCGGCTATACCTACCCGACCATGTCGTGCGAAATTCAAATGCTCAACGCGAAGGATGTCACCAAGCTCCATCGCCACACGAGCACGGCGCTTTATCACGTCAACAAAGGTCAGGGCCGCACCAGGGTCGGCGAGGGCTATCTTGAATGGAAAAAGGGCGATTCCTTCGTGGTCCCCCTTTGGCAGTGGCACGCTCATGAAAACTTGGGCAGCGACGAGGCCATTCTTTTTTCGATGAACGATCGCCCGGTGATGGAAGCGCTGCAGCTCTATCGCGAAGAATCGGCCAGCTGAGAACTTTTCACCTCTCACACGGAGAGGTCAGAGTAAACCCCTATGGCTTCTCCCATTCACGTTCGGCTCGCGAGCCGCGCCTACGACGGTGTTTTGCCGATCCTGCGCGGCCAGATGAAAATTCCCGGGTTCGAATTTGACGTCACCGAAACCGAGGACGTGCCCGGCATGTTCGCCGGCATGTTCAAAGGACAGTACGATATTTCGGAGATGTCGCTCGGCGAATTGATTTATTATACCTCGCGCGGCAAGGCGGATTTTGTCGCGATCCCGGTCTTTCCCTCGCGCATGTTTCGCCACGGCTTTATCTTCACGCGCAAGGCTTCGAACATCAGAACCCCAAGCGATCTGAGCGGCAAGAAAATCGGCTTTCTTCGTTGGGTGCAAACCGCGGCGATCTGGATGCGCGGCATGTTGATCGACGAGTACGGTGTGTCGGCGAAAAATTCCGAATGGTATGTCGCTTCGATTCATCACTGGGACGATCACGATCCCGGCGCGACGGTCGAGCCGCGCGACGGTTCGGTGATCCGCATGATTGAAAACAGCGGCAAGAACACTTCCGAGCGCGCTTGCAAGGCTATTTTCGATGGCCAGGTCGATGCGCTGGGCGTGACCGAGTCGCAATTTGCCACACTGCTCGCCAACGACACCGTCAAGAAGTTGTTTGAGAACTCTCGTGAAGTCGAAGCCAGCTATTTTCGCAAGACCAAGATCTTGCCGATCATGCACGTGCTGGCGATGCAAAAATCGCTGGCGGAAAAACATCCGGAGCTGCCGGCGCAGCTGTTTCGTCTCTACGTCGAAGCCAAAAGCTGGGGCCAGCGCTGGCGGCGGGCGGTTCCCAGCCTGGCCGAGGCTTGGCCCAATCCGTACATCGAGGCGGAACAAGAAATTTTTCAGTGCGATCCCTGGGCGTACGGCTTGGAAGCCAATCGCCACGTGTTGAATCGCTTTTTCGCCTATTGCGATGCCCAGGGCGTGACCGCGAGAACCACGGCCCCTGAAGAAATCTTTCATGGCAGCACAGTCAAGCTCAGCGAATAGCAATAAGGAGTCCCCTATGGCGACGGCAGCGGCGACCCAGGCCCCATCCAGCTCAGTGTGCGATCTGCGCGATTGGCTCAAAGACGTCAAGCGCCTCGAACAGTTGGAGCAAATTTCCGGCGCGCATTGGAATCTCGAGATCGGCGCGCTCACGGAAATTATTCTTGAACGGCTGTCGACACCGCCAGCGGTGGTCTTTGACAACGTGCCGGGCTTCGATCCTGGCCGGCGCGTCCTGGTCAACATGCTGGAGACTCTGGAGCGCACGGCGCTGACGCTTAACTTGCCGCTCGATCTCAAAATCATTCCGCTGATCGACGCCCTGCGCGCCAAACTGCGCGCCATGCAGCCGGTCAAAGCCAACGTGGTCAAGACCGGGCCCATATTTGAAAATGTCGAGCGCGGCGATCAGATCGACCTAACCAAATTTCCCGTGCCGTTCTGGCACAAAGGCGACGGCGGCCGCTATCTCGGTACCGCTCACCTGGTGGTCACCCGCGATCCCGAAACCGATGTGGAAAACGTCGGCTGCTATCGCGTGATGCTGCAGGATAAGGACAAAGTCGGTTTGTACATATCGCCGGGCAAGCACGGCAAGATGCATTACGAAAAGGCCATGAAGGCGGGCAAGACTTTCCCAGTGGCGATGGCTTTCGGCCAGCATCCACTGCTTTATGTTGCGTCATCGCAGGCCGTGCCGTTTGGCGTCAACGAGTACGACTGGGCCGGCGGCTTGATTGGCCAACCCATTGACGTGATCGAAGGGCCTATCACCGGGCTGCATTTTCCTGCCAACTCGGAGATTGTCATCGAGGGCGAGATCGTGCCGGGGGAAACGATGCAAGAAGGGCCCTTCGGTGAGTGGCCGGGCTATTACGCCAGCGCCAACCGGCCTGAGCCGTTTGTGCGCGTCAAGGCGCTCTACTATCGCAACGAGCCGATCATCTGCGGCGCTGCGCCGTTTAAGCCGACGATACACGGCATGTACCGCTCCTGCTTGCGCGCGGCGACGGTTTGGAACGGCATGGAGCAAGCCGGCGTGCCCGACATCAAAGGCGTTTATCTGCCGCCGCCGGCGCAACGCTTCATGATCGTGGTGGCGATCAAGCAGCGCTACCCCGGGCACGCCAAACAGGCGGCGTTGGTGGCGTGCCAGTGTCATGCCGGGGCCTATCTCGGTCGCTATGTGGTTGTCGTCGACGACGATATCGACATCACCGATACCAACGAGGTCCTGTGGGCGATCTGCACCCGGACGGATCCGGCCCTTCACATGGACCTGCTGCGTCGCACCTGGAGCGGCCCGCTCGACCCCATTATCCCTCCAGGCCAAAAGGGCCTTAACTCGCGCATGATCATCGAAGCCGTGCGGCCTTGGGAATGGCGCGATAAGTTCCCGGCCACCAGCGCGATCACCGATGAGACCCGCCGGGAGTATTCGACCAAATGGGCCAAGCAGCTTGCGAATGTCCAGGCGCGCCAGGCCCAGGCTCGTTTCCGCCAAGACTAGACGCGGCCCGGACATGGGTAGCCTCGGCCTTATCAAGGGAGCATCAAAACAATAATATGGATTGTCATTCCATTGGTTTTTGCGGTCCTCTGGCTAGTCACCATGATTAGAACGGGTAGGCAGAGAGCTGGCTTGTTCGCGTTCGTTCTCCTAGCGCTCTCTAGTCTCGTCATGTATGTGCTTGCGGACGGGTTCTTCCTTTGGTTGTGGCTACCATCACGCTACGTTCAATACACAGTCCCGATCGTTTGTGTGGCCATCGTTAGTTTAGCCATTGATCGTTTAGTTGCCAAAATCCCGCTGGCGCGCGCCAGAGTCGCGGCGCAGACTTTTGTCGTCGCAATCCTACTTTTGCATTTTGACCTCAATCAGAGCGCTGCGTTGGATAATCAATCGGACAAGAAAGAGCTTTTCATGACCGTAGCTGCGCTGCCGAAAGGAGCGATGATAGCGGCACATCCAATGCTTGCCGATTACATTCCGACATTCTCCAGGCGCAAAGTGTTTCTAAATTACGAATTGTCTCAACCCTACAAAGACCGCTATTGGTTAGTTCTGAAAGAAAGAACATTTGAATTTTTTAATGCCTATTACTCCACTGACATTTCGAGCGTTGTGCAGTTCTGTCAGAAAAACAAGATCGATTACTTGATCGTTGACAGGCGACATTTTACTTCAGAGTTTCTTCGTGCGAATCGCCTTTATTTCGAGCCCTTTAATTCTTACCTAAAAGAGTTGACACGAGATCGATCCCGATATGCATTGGCCTCGTACGCTGGAGAGCGTAGAGAAATCATGGACAATAGCATCTATATCGTAGACGTGCGTGCGCTCGGTCAATGAGCGGTGCGTCGAGCTTTGATTCCTTAGAACAATGACAGCAATAACGTCAAACCAAGCCCGACGAAAGGTCGTCGTCGTGATGCCGGCTTACAATGCCGCTCGGACCCTCAGAATTACCTATGACGCGATTCCGATGAGCAATGTCGACCAAGTCATTTTGGTGGATGATGGAAGCCGGGATGAAACTCTGAAGATCGCCAAAGAACTTAAGCTTGAAGTGTTCGTGCATGCTCGCAACATGGGATACGGCGCTAACCAGAAGACGTGTTACACCGAAGCGCTCAAAGCCGGTGCTGATATCATCGTCATGCTCCATCCGGATTATCAATATGATCCGACTCTGCTGCCGAACTTGATTGCCCCTATCAAGGCGGACGAGGCTGACATTGTGCTCGGTTCGAGATTGCTGGGTGGTGACGTCGTTGCTCAGGGGATGCCGTGGTGGAAATTTTTAGGGAATCGGTTTTTGACTTGGGTGGAGAATAAGATTCTTGGGCTGGCATTATCCGAATATCATACCGGTTACCGGGCCTATAATCGCCGAGTGTTAGAACAAGTGCCGTTCTTGCTCAATTCGGATAATTTTGTTTTCGATCAAGAGATGATCGTTCAAGTCGCACATTTAGGATTTCGTGTTAAAGAGGTGCCAGTGCCAACGCGGTATTTTCCCGAAGCCTCAAGCGCGAGTCTCATCGCCAGCGTTAACTATGGGTGCAGCATTCTTGTGCTGATGGCGCGTTATGTGTTGCATCGGCTCTCTTGGTTCAATCAAAAGCAATTCGAGTGTTTTGCGGCGCGTTACAAGAGAGCCGATTAGTTCTTTTTGAAAAACCTGCATTGAGCTCATAACAGACTGGCTTCATGTCTACTTACGTGCTGGGAATATCAGCTTTCTATCACGACTCAGCAGCCGCGCTTGTGCGCGACGGTGAAATCGTCGCTGCTGCGCAAGAGGAGCGGTTTACCCGTGAGAAGGGAGACGCGCGATATCCCGCAGCTGCGATCGATTATTGTTTGACAGAAGCCAGCATTGGCGTGCGCGATCTCGATTACGACAGCGCTACGGTGTGCCGGTGGGTTATTCCGGCCATGAAGTAGGGTTGGCGCCTTCGTCGATCGCGGCTGCGGCTTTGGGCTCGTGTATGATCGAACGGCATATCACGCTGGACCGAGCCATGTGGGGCAGTGACCAAGCCGCTTCGGTGGAATGGCAAGGGTTTTGGCGCCTGGTGAAAGATGTGCGCGCCATCGAGAAATCCATGGGCGATGGCATCAAACGCGTTTATGCGAGCGAAGTGCCGATCATAAAGAAGCTGCGACGCGTCGGTGGCAACCTCAACAACGGCTCTTCGGCCAGCGCAAGCAAATGATGGCGGGGTCCGGTGTCCTATGAGCCTGGCATCATCTAGTGTGCGCGAGCGCTTTGAGCTGAAGGACCATGTCGCCATCATTACCGGTGGCGCCGGTCTACTGGGTACGCGCCATGCCGAAGCGATTGCGGAGATGGGCGGCACGCCGGTGCTTGTCGACGTGGACGAACGCTTGGCGCAGGAGCGAGCGCGCCAGCTCGCAGCGACTCACGGATGCAAGAGCCTGGGCATTGGTGCAAACATCTGCCAGCCCGACGAAGTTAAGGAAGCTTTGCGCACTGTGCTTGCTAATTTCCAAAGAGTCGATATCTTGATTAATAATGCAGCTAATAATCCCAAGGTGGACGCAGGAGCGCAGAGCGGCGGCCACTGGTCGCGTCTGGAAAATTTTCCTCTGGCCACGTGGGAACAGGCTGTTGCGGTGGGCTTAACCGGGGCTTTTCTCTGCAGCCAAATTATCGGTTCGGAGTTGGCGCGGCGCGGCTGCGGAGTCATTCTCAATATTGCGTCCGACTTGGGCATCATTGCACCCGACCAGAGAATCTATCGCGACAGCAAGCTGCCGGCCGATCAACAACCAACCAAGCCGGTGAGCTATTCGGTGGTTAAGCATGGAATCGTCGGCCTGACGCGCTACTTGGCGACTTACTGGGCGGACCGCGGGGTGCGCGTCAACTCGCTCTCTCCCGGCGGTGTATTTACTGGGCAGGACGAGGATTTCGTCGGGCGTTTGGTCAACCTGATCCCGCTCCAACGCATGGCTGATAAAGACGAGTACAAGGCTGCGATCGTGTTTCTCGTTTCCGATGCCTCGTCTTACATGACCGGGGCCAACTTGGTGATCGACGGGGGCCGGACAGTATGGTGAAAGATATTTTGGTTCTTGCGTTGGATATTGACGGCGTTCTTACTGATGGCACTGGGGTGTTCCAGCAGAATGAATCATACGAACCTCGCTTTGACTTCCATGATCTAGATGCGGTGACCACCGCACGCCGTTCTGGCCTGGTCCTCGCGTTGGTGACGGGCGAAGACACCGAGCTTGTCGATCGCATTGCCAAGCGCTTTGCTATCGAAAACGTGATGCGCGGCGCGAAAGACAAAGTCGCAGCGTTGCAGGAGCTTTCCAAGAAGCTTGGGGTGTCGTTGGAAAACTTCTGTTTCGTTGGTGACGGAGACCGCGATGCAATGGCGTTTCCAATCGTTGGATTTGCTCTGACGCCGCGCAACGCCACTGCCAAGGCCAAAGAAAACGCACACCATGTGTTAACGTCCGCTGGCGGCGCGGGCGCGGTGGCGGAGACGGTAACTTTGCTGCAACGTCTCAGAGCTGACAGCGCAAGCGGTGACAAGTTGGAAGAAGAATTGCGTATCATCGTTAGAGACAGCATAAATGCCCACCAAGAGCTACTTCGGCACTCTTTGCCGGTGCTTGTGGAGGTCACCCAGACGCTTATTCGAGCGATTCGGTCAGGGCATAAGATCCTGCTTTTTGGTAACGGTGGCAGCGCCGCCGACGCACAGCATGTGGCGGCTGAATTGATCGGACGCTTCGCCCAAGAAAGTCAACCTTTTGCAGCGGTTGCACTAACGACCGACACCTCAGTTCTAACTTGCGTCGGCAACGATTGGGATTACAGCCAAATATTCTCCCGGCAAGTTCGCGCGCTTGCAAAGCCTGGTGACGTGGTTGTCGGGATCAGTACCAGCGGTAAATCACCCAATGTCCTGCGTGGGTTAGACGCTGCACACCAATGCGGTGCGTTTAGGATCGGTTTTACTGGCGCTTCTGCGGGACCCATCGTGCAATCGAGCGATCTCTGTTTCATCGCGCCGGCAAGGTTCACGCCGCGAATTCAGGAGCTCCATCTTCTGGCATGGCATGCCGTTTGTGAAATGGTGGAGCGACGGCTATTAGCGGCCTCTGACCCAAGCTAATCTATGACTTTGGCTTAAGGACGTTTTTGATGGCGACTACGGAAACGCATTCTCGGCGCACACTTCCCTGGCATAAGAAGGCGTTGTTTTCGCTGATTGTCGCTTGCGCCACAATAGTCGCCTTGGAAGGCGCCGCCACAATCACGGGAACGTCACTCCAGGTCTCGGCGATGCGTTGGCTCAGCTCCACGCCGCTTATACCCGGCAGGCGAACGTCGGTGATGACGAGATCGACGTCTCGGTTTTCGAGAATTTCCAGTGCTTCCTCGCCGCGGTGAGCGACGGTTACCTGAAAATTGTTGAGTGCATAGAGGCGCTGCAGCTGCTCACAAATGACTGTGTCGTCATCGACGACGAGGATGTGCGGTGTCAGGGTGAGCGGCGCAGAAGTTGCCGGTCGCGTCGAGTTTGTATGGGGTTTCATTTTTTACGTCTAGCCGGGTCGCCTGGCGATGTAAGGCATCATTATAGCCCGCTCCAGGCGCAGAGCAAGATTTTGGCCTTTCGCACGACCTATTTCCCGCAAAACTTTTCCTACTCCCACCCTCCAAGTCCTCGTAACCTCCTTTCTTCCCGTCCGTTTCTCCTGTCGGGTTTCCAATGTTTGGCTGCTGAGCCGCGCGAAGCTTGGTCGGTAAGTCAGGCTTTCGCGTAATATTTCTCCATCATGTTTTTGACGCCGGCCTTGGTGCAGGCCTCGTCGAACCATTTTCTTACGACCGGCGCTTCGTCTTCGTATTCGATCTGGTTGCCGCCGAGCTTGACGTCGATGTCGACCTTGCCGCGGCCTTCGCCCCAGAGCTCGTGATACTTTTGGCTGCCCCAGCGCAAGGCTAGGTAGCGCGCCGGTTCGCTGCCAGCGTTGAAATGCTGGTGGAACCAGCCGCCCGGCGGCACGACCAGGCTGCCTGGCTTCCAGTTGTAACGTTTGATCTCTTGGCCTTGCTGCCATAGCAGCGAGTAACCTTGGCCGCGCAAGATGATCACATGCGCACCGGGGCCGTGGAAGTGGGCTTTTTTGTAGGTGCCGACGGAAAACTGCGAGACGTGCCCGCACAAGGTGTTTTCCGACAATTCAAACCGGACTTGCGAGCCGCCGCCACCCCGCTCCTTCCATTCGAGCAATGGCAAATTCTTCACGTCGGCGACGAAATTCGTTAGCCAGGTCCGCCCAGAGTACCAGGTCCCCGGACTGCTGAAATAGTTTTCTTCCGAGTTGAAACGTTCGCGAAACACGTAGGGACAATTGAAAATAAAGTCGGTGCTGTGCATCAGGTTCATCATGATCGGCGCGCTGGTGACGGCAAGAAAACGCGCCGGCTCGGAGCCGTTGACGTTGAAAATCTGATGCCAGGAGTTGATCGGCGGGGAAAATAGCGAGCCTTCCTGCCATTCGAAAGTCCGCTTCGGTCCACCTTCGTTCCAGATCGTCGTCGCGCCGCGGCCGCTGATGACGTAGATCAGCTCTTCGTACATGTGCTTTTCCGGCTCCAGCGCTTTGCCTGCTGGAATCTCGCAAATGTAAGCATCGTTGGTTTCGCCCGTGCCTTCCAGGCAGAGCCGCACGCCCAGGCCGCCGGTGCGCTTCCACGGTTCCAGCGGCACGGTGGCGACGTCTTCGACGAAAAAGCTTTCGACGAGCGGAACGCCTTCGCTCTCCACCCATTTTTTATATGTGCCGCCGGTGCCGACGACGGACTCGGTGGATATTATTGGTTCTGTCATGGACTAGTGCTCCACTGATTTTCGGATTGCCTCGCGCAAAGGCGCAAAGGGCGCCAAGAAAGGAGTTAAGAGATTGTCATTTCTTTGAGCGTGCGTCGAAAAACTTCTTGTAGAATCCGTCTTTTTCCAATTCGTCGATAACGCTCTCGTCGACGAATCCGGCCAGATTTGGTTCTTTGACATCTGTTGTTTGCCTCACAAGTTCAAGAGTCGTCGTAATGCCGCTGCGATCCAGGCGCGGTGGAAAGGAAAATTTTGCGCCGTAGAAGTTGTGGGTTTCTTCGAGGATCGTCACATCCTTTTGCTTGAGCCGATTGCCGTAGACCTTAATCGCTTTTTCTTTGTTGGTTTTGAATTCAAAAATTCCTTCGCTATAGGCGCGCAAAAATCGTTTCACGGTATCTCGTCGACTTGTCAGGTAAGAGCGCCGTGTCATGACGAGAGTTTGGGGGAACGATGCGTTCAAGTCGCCCAGGTTGGCCAGAATACGCAGCCCGGCGCGCGTCGCGGCGATGGTCTCCGGCGGCGACAGAACCGTAGCGTCGATATTGCCGTTCATCAGGGCCGCGAGCCTTTCGGGTGCGCCGCCGGCAGCGAGAATTGTGACGGCGCTGCGCGGGATGTTCCATTCCTTAAGGGCCAGCGTCACGCCAAGATCATTGGAGCCGCCGAAATTGACGATGCCCATCTTCTTGCCGACGAGCTCGGCCGGCGCGCGTATCTCCTTGCGGACCACCACGCTCAACGGCAGTTTGTTGTAGGCGGCTGCGATAACGACGACGTCCGCGCCGCGCACGTAGGCGGCAAGTGGCGCCGTGGCGGAGCCTTGAATGAACGGCACGCTGCCCGAGAGCAGTGCCGCCATGCCGCGGGCGCTGCCGGGAATCAAAATCAATTCGCCGTTAAGGCTGTGTTTTTCGAAAAGGCCAAGATCTTTGGTCGCCCAGATCGCGCCTTGGAAACCCGCGTGGCCGTCATAGCCGACGAGGATTTGCTCTTGGGCGAAGAGGGGGGTGGAGAACGCGAACAGAACCGCGACGAGGATTGAAAATTGAAAATGGAAAATTGAAAACGTCGGAATTGCATGATGGGAGGGGGAGCGGTGGGCCATTTTCGATTTTCCATTTTTTAGAATTTCAGCCTGACTTCGACGCCGTTGTTGGCGCATTCTTTGATGAACGTCTCGTGCACTTCGGGGTCCTGGTCTTTGTAATCGATCTGGGTGCCACCGCTGGCTTCGACCTCCAGCGTCTTGACCAAATCTTCTACTTGATAGGTGAAGCCCCACGGTTTGAGCGCAAGGTAGCGCGCCGGCTCTTTGCCGGGATTGAAGTGCTGGTGAAACCATTTGGCCGGCGGCACGAACAGGCTGCCGGGCTTCCAGTCGATGCGCTCGCGCTTTTTTCCCGGCTCCCAAAGAAACGAGTAGCCTTCGCCGGAGAGGATCAAGATGTGCGCGCCGGGGCCATGCCAATGGGCGCGCGGGTACGTTCCTACTGGATACTCTTCGATGTGCGCCGACATCGTGTTGGCGGCGAAGTGCAGCAAAATGCCGCGCGCACCCTGGCCGCGGGCGTTGTGGTCCAATAGTTTGAAATTGGGAATGTCGGCAATGAAGTTGGAGTCCCAAGTCCGATGCGTTTCCACCGCTGTGCCCTTGCCGCTGAAATAACCGTCTTCGCCGCTGAAGCGATCGGTGAAGGCAAAACTGTTGTTCATGACGAAGTCGAGATTGCGAAAGCGGTTGATCATCACCGGCGCGTCGGTCAAAGCGACGAAGCGCGCCGGTTCATCGCCGGTGGCGTTGAAATGTTGCCGCCAAGTGTTCAACGGCGCCGAAAACATGCTGCCCTCGTGCCATTCAAAAGTCTGCTTGCGCCCGCCCTCCTGCCACACCGTCGTCGCACCCCGTCCTTTGACGACGTAGACCAGCTCTTCGAATAGATAGTGCTCTGCCGCTGTTTGGCTCTTGGGCGCGATCTCGCAGACGTAGGCGTCGCAGCTCCGCCCGGCACCGAGCATGTTGATAAACGCGCCGGAGGCGCCCTTGCGCTTCCACGGCCCGAGCTTCATCGCGCGCAGATCGTCGATGCCGAGGCCGCGGTAAATCGGAATGTCTTCCTGCTCTTGCCAAATCTCGTAGGGCGTCTTGTCCGAGTAGGCGGCTTGTTTGGTCAGATCGATGGCCACGTGTTTCTCCGGATCGGAAATTTAACCGCAAAGCATGTCCTGAGCACCTTCGAAGGGAACGCAGAGAACGCAAAGTTCGGAATCGGAAAGAACCACGAAACACACGAAAGACACGATAGTAAGACTTTGTAGAGTCGCGGTGCTCAAATTACGTATGTTTCGTGCTTTTCATGGTTATTCTTCTCTCCGAACCTTCGTGTCCTTCGTGCCTTCGTGGTGAGTGACTATCCGAGCGCTTTCGAATATTTCTCACGCAGTTTGGCGTAGCGCTGGCCGCCTTCGGTGGCCGCCTTGCGATACTCCTCTGGCATATAGTTGTACGGCGGGCGGATCGGGCCGGTTTTGCAATAGCCCGAGGCGGCCATCAGGACTTTTTCCAATTGGATGTTGTACGCCGCGAAGATTTCCTGGGAACCCGTGATCGCGTGGTGCGGCTCGTTGGCCCAGGCGATGTCGTCGGCGACGGCTTTGGCGCCGGCGGCGTCCTTCGCTGCAAGAGCTTTCATCAGAGCGATGGCGACCTGCGGGCCGACTGAGGGTATCCAGCACGTTGTCTGCGACTCGGGCGAGATTTGCGCCATTTCATAAGCCAAGCCGACGGGTGGCACGAAGTTCACCCGGCCTTTGCTCGCCGCGACGCATTGTTTCAGGATCGCCTTGCTAGAAAACTTTGCCGACATGACCGTCGGCGCTTTCTCCGATACTGGACCCCAGAAATCGGCGCCAAAGTCGTAACGAAAAGCGCGCGGATTGGCGTAGACCATGATTGGAAAATCGGGGAAGGTCTCGGCGACGTCGGCGTAGAATTTCACCGCCATGTCGGTGTTGGCCGGCTGCCACATGGGAATGCCAAGCAACGTACCCGTGGCGCCGATGCCCTTGACGAATTTGATGCGGCGCGCGATCTCGTGGCCGCCCAGCGCGGTGGTGCCGACAAACGTCGGGATACGGCCGCGCACGGTCTTCACCAGGCAATCGACGTAGGCCTCGTAGTCAGCCTGCGACGTGGTCGCGCATTCGCCCATGGTGCCGAGCGCCATGATGCCATTGGCGCCGTCGCGCACCAACGCTTCGGCGAGGCGAGCGGTTTCGTCAAGATCGACCGTGTTGGTGGTGTCCAAACGCTCGGCGCCGGGGTTCGCCGGCGTCGGCATGATCGCCAATGCACCTTTAATATCTTTTGCGGTTAGCATGTGAGCCTCCTTGAGTTAGTGGGTTGAGAAACTGAAAGATATCTATGTGTGCGTGTCTATCATTGATGCGGCGTGACAGGCAAGTTTGCGGATAGGCAAAGGTGTGTCATCCCGAACGTGCGAGACCGGATTATTTTCACGGTAGGGGAGCGATCGAGGTGAAACCCTTCCAGAGCGAACGCTAGTCTTCGCTCTCTCGCTCGGAATCTCAGATTACAAATTTCACATTGCAGAATCTGTACTCTGAGATTTGCCATTTGAGATGCCGAAGGCCGCGCTTTCGCTCCGGAAGGGTTTTACTTCGATCGCCGCGAGCAAGAAGGAGGGGCCCTTGCTTGGAATGATTGTGCGGAAAACACCCTCGGAGTTCTTCTATAAGCTCAGGACGAACGAAACGAAGTTGAATTCGTTCGACAAAAATCCGTTCATGCTGAGCCCGTCGAAGCATTCTTAGGTTTTTCAGCAGAGTCTTGAAATGCGCACGATGGTTCAGGATGACCGCTTGTTCAGAGCCGGGTCTCGATCCGTTCAGTAAGAAATATTTCTTTCGGTGTGACTTTGGCGATGTAAGGCAGTGCTTCGACTCCAGCCTTCACGGCTTTGCGCAGCCAGCGGCCGTATTCCATATCGATCTCATCGGCTGGACGAAACGCGTGGCAGTCGGGACGTTGAATCACGAAAACGATCGCCGCTCGGTGCCCTTTACGGTGCAGCCGCATGAGCTCTCGCAAGTGCTTGGTACCGCGCTCGGTTATCGCATCCGGAAACGCCGCCACCCCCTCTGTTGCTAGCGTGACGTTTTTCACTTCGACGAAACAGTTCCCGTTCTGGCTCTCTAGGCACAAATCCAGGCGGGTGTGGGCACTGACTTTCACTTCTCTACGGATGCAGTCGTAGCCAGCGAGCTCTTGGATCGCACCGGATGCGACGGCTTCGGCGACTAACCGGTTCGGATGCATGGTATTGATGCCCACCCAGTTTCTATTAATTTCGATCAACTCCCAAGTGTAGGGCAGTTTCCGATTCGGGTTGTCGCTGCGCGAGAGATAAACGGCGCTGCCGGGCTCCTTGCAGCCCATCATGCTGCCGGTGTTGGTGCAGTGAGCGATAACGATTTCACCGCTCGGGAGTTCCACGTCAGCGAGAAAGCGCTTGTAGCGCTGGATCAACGTGCCGCGAATCAGGCGTGAGTTGAAACGCATGCCGATGGTTATAGCGAAAGTGACGAACGCATTGAAGTCCAACTGGCGCTTTGTTAGGTATCGAAAAGGATATTTTTACTAACGGAGAATTCATGGCCAAAGCGGAATTGAAATATGTCGGCAAAAACGTGGCGCGGGTCGATGGCGTCGAAAAAGTTACCGGTAAAGCGAAGTTTGTCGGCGATATCACCTTGCCGGGCATGTTGTACGGTAAGATTTTGCGCAGCACCTACCCGCATGCGCGCATTCGCTCGATCGACGCGTCGCAAGCCGAGGCGCTGCCGGGCGTTGTGGCGGTGCTGACCGCTGCCGACATTACGGATCTGACGCCGACTTACAATGGCCGGCCGGTGATCGCGCGCGAAAAAGTGCGCTACGTCGGCGAGCCGGTGGCGGCGGTGGCAGCGATCGATGTCGCGACGGCAGACGAAGCGTTGTCGTTGATAAACGTCGATTACGAGGAACTGCCAGTGGCGGCCAACATCGAAGCGGCGCGCAAGCCCGGCGCAGCGCTGGTGCACGACGACAAGCCCGGCAACATTGGCACCCATGAGAAGGTGAACCGCGGTAACGTTGATGATGGCTTTGCGCAGTCCGACGTTATTTCGGAAGAGAACTTCACGTTCCCGATGGTCTATCACTACGCGATGGAGCCGCACTCGGTCATTGCGCACTACGCTGCCGACGATGAGATCACGGTATATTCTTCGGCGCAGCACCCGTTTCAGGTGCGCGGCGATATTTCCAAAGTCTTCAAAGTGCCGGCGGCGAAAGTCCGTATGATCATCAATTACTTGGGCGGCGGCTATGGCAGTAAGTCGTACACCAAATTTGAGCCGCTGGTGGTCGCGCTGGCACGCAAGGCAAAGCAGCCGGTGCGCATCTGCAATTCCGTCGGCGAGTCGATGGTGACGATTCGGCGCCACGGCGCGCGCGTGCGCATCAAGACCGGCGTTAAAAAAGACGGCACGATCATGGCGCGCGAGGCGGAAATTTATCTCGACACCGGCGGCTACGACGACAATGGGCCGCAGGTGACGGCGCGCGCAGCGACGCGCATTCTTGGGCCTTACTGGATTCCCAATATTCGCACCAACGCGTATCAGGTGTATACCAACACCGGCTCGGCGGGCTCGTACCGAGCCATCGGCGCGCCGCAAGTGATTTACGCTGGCGAGTCGCAGATCGAAATTCTCGCCGGCAAGCTCGGCATGGATCCAGCCGAGTTGCGCATGAAGAATCTGCTCAAGCCAGGGCAGGAACTGCGGCCTGGTTTGAAAGGCATCGACGCGAAATTATCGGCGAGCTTGAAGGCGCTCGTCAGCGCGAGCCATTGGAAGCGATCGATCAAGAGGAAAAACGCGCCGGTGGGCATGGGCTGCGCCGTCACCAACGCTGGCGCCACGCCGGTCTCCGTGGCGATGATCCGCATGCAGTCCGACGGCATCATGAATATTGCCGCCGGCAGCACGGAGATGGGGCAGGGGGTGCGTACGACGCTGACGCAGATTGCGGCGGAAGAATTGACCGTGCCGATGGATCAATTTCGCGTCGCGGGTGCGGACACTAAAGTGACGCCCTATGACAGCTCGACCGGTTCGAGCCGTTCGACGACGTTGATGGGCACGGCGGTGCAAAAGGCGTCGCGGGATTTGAAACAACAATTCATCAAGCTCGCCGCGCAAAAAATGGGTGCAAAGCCCAACCAAATCAAAGTCGTCGATGGCGCGTTGATCTGCGGCGAGTCGCGCATGACGTTCAAGGAAGCCTTCGAAGTCCGCTTCGGCAAAGCCTCGGGCGGCGAAATGATCGGCCGCGGCGAAGCCGGGCCGGATATCACCGACAACCAATTGCCGGTGTTTTGGGAAGTGGGCATGGGCACCAGCGAAGTCGAGATCGATCGCGAAACCGGCGAAGTGAAGTTGAAAAAATTTATTTCCGTAGCTGACGTCGGTAAAGCGATTCATCCCGAGCACTGCGTTGCCCAGGAAGAGGGTGCGGCGATGCAGGGAATAGGGCACACGTTTTTCGAGCAGCTCGTTTACGACAACGGCCAGCTGCTCAATCCCAACTTGGTTGACTATCGCGTACCTTCCTTCAATGAAGTCCCGGAGGAGTTTCATACGGTTTTGGTTGAGAACGGCGACGGTCCCGGCCCTTTCGGCGTGCGCGGCATGGCCGAGGGCGGCATTCTTTCCGTGGCGCCGTCGGTGTGCAACGCGATTGACCGGGCGACCGGCGTGCGCATTCGCGATTTGCCGCTGACGCCGGAGCGCGTCTGGCGCGCTTTGAGAGACGCGAAGCGGAAAGAATAATCTCGCGCAGGGACGCAGAGGACGCAGAGTTCGGAACCGTAGGGGCGGGTTTGAAACCCGCCCTCTTTTTTGAATCGATCGACAGGAGTCCAACCATGCCCAACATCCCCGCCTACGAAATTCGCGTTGCGACAGAATCAGAGATACCGACGATTTTTTCTTTCATCAAAAAACTCGCCGAGTACGAAAAACTTTCCCATGAAGTCGTCGCGTCCGAGGCCTTGTTGAAGGAAACACTCTTCGGCGCGCGGCGTACCGCCGAGGTCGCCATCGGCTATTTCGAGGGAACGCCGGTGGGCTTCGTTTTGTTCTTGCACAATTTCTCGACGTTCTTGGGACGGCCCGGACTCTACATCGAGGACCTGTTCGTTGAAGAGCCATACCGCCGCCGCGGCTTCGGCGGTGCGCTTTTGCGCTACGTTGCGAAGTTGGCGGTCGAGAGAAAATGCGGCCGGCTCGAATGGTCGGTGCTCGATTGGAACCAGCCGGCGATTAACTTTTACAAAAAGCTCGGGGCTTTTCCGATGGACGAGTGGACGGGTTTTCGGGTAACTGGGGAGAATTTGAAAAAGCTCGGAGCAGCCTGAGTCCGAGCTCTCCTACTGTTGCCTTTGTTCCTATCCCAAGTGCCGCTTTAAAAATTCCAGCGCGCGCGGCCAAGCTTGTTCGGCCGCGGCGGCGCGGTAGCTCTCCTTTGTGTTGTCCAAGAACGCATGGCCGGCGTTCGGGTAAGAAAAGAATTCGTGCGGCTTATTTTGCTTCTTTAGTTCAGCGTCGAGCTTTTGCATATCTTCGGGCGACGGGTTCTTGTCGTCTTCACCGAAATGCCCCTGCACCGGGCAGTGAATTTCGCCGCTGCGCTCGAACGGCGATGGGATATCGCGGCCCCAGGCGCGACCGGTGTTGCCGGGGTAGAAGGTTACAGCGGCTTTGAATTCTGGAATCGCTGCGGCCATCAAGTAAACCACTCGGCCGCCCATGCAGAAACCGATGATGCCGATCCTGTCGCGGTTGACTGCTGGGTTCGCTTGCAGCAGCTTCACCGCCGCGGCGACGTCGTTGGAGACGCGCCGGTCGCCCAGGCGCGTGCTGCGCGTGCGCATGTCGTCTTGGCAATTGGGACCGTCGCGATGGTACAAATCCGGGGCGGCGGCGACGTAGCCTTGTTCGGCCAGGCGCTTGGTCATGCTTTGAATAAATTCATCGACGCCGCTTTGGTGCTGGATGACAATCATCGCTGGGAAAGGGCCGCCGCCGTCGGGCGTGCTGATGTGAACTGGCATTTTGTTGCCATCGGATTCGGTCTCTTGCCAGTTTGATGTGGTCATGAACTCTCCTTGGATTCTGTTCAATCTAAGTGCTCTAAGATTTGCTGTAAGTCACTAATGCGGCCTTCGGCGCGGGAGGGATTTTGGCTCCGATCCACCAATAGGCCTTTCAATCCTGCGGCATTGGCGCCGCGCCAGTCGTTTTCTTCGCTGTCGCCAACATGGGCGGCGTTCTCCGCATTGAGTCCATGGTTGCGCAGTGCCAATTCAAAAATGCGCCGATCTGGTTTTGCATAGCCAACCCGACTCGACACGTAGATTTCTTCAAACCATTCGGTTGTGTCCAGGCCGTGTAGAATTTTGATCAGGCGCGAGTCGAAGTTGGAAATCACCGCCAGCGTCATGCCGCGCCGTTTCAGCGCACTGAGAGTTTCCAATACCTCGGGAAACAAGGTCCATGCTTGCGGTTGGGAAAAGTAATCGAACAGGTCATCGAAAAAGTCATCGAAGCGCTCGAACGGTTCCCAGGGCTCGAAGACTTGGCGCACTAAGGTTTTCCACCAGTCGCGTTCGAGTTGGTCGATTGTGGAATGATCTGCATTAGGGAAAGCGAGGGGCGCGGCGCGCCCGAAGGTAACTTGAAAGCGTCCGTTTAACTCCGCCGGCGCAACTTGGACGCCGTACTTGGCCGCGGTGACGGCGTAGCTCTCGCCGACTTTTCTGACCGGCTTAATTAACGTGCCCGCGGCGTCGAAGAAAACGACTTTGATTGCCATGAACGTGACCGTTTGATTGCATGGACCGTAGCATCCTTTATAATGAAAATCGATGGAACGTGACGCTGCGCTGATTCTCGTCGACGTGCAGAACGACTTCTGTCCCGGCGGCGCGCTGGCCGTCGCAGAGGGCGACCAGATCGTGGCGGTGTTGAACCGCTACATCGAGAAGTTTGCTGCCGCCGGTTTGCCGATCGTCGCCACGCGCGATTGGCATCCGGAAAAAACTCGCCACTTCAAATCAGGCGGCGGTATTTGGCCGTCGCATTGTGTGCAAGGCAGCGAAGGCGGCAAGTTCCATCCGCAGTTGGCGCTTGACGATCGCGTGATCGTCATGTCCAAGGGCGAAAGCCCCGACGCCGATAGCTACTCAGGATTCGATGCGGTGACCAGCGACGGCGTGCGTCTAGGCGAATGGCTGCGCGCGCGTGGTATTCGCCGCCTCTACGTCGGCGGTCTGGCCACCGATTACTGTGTCAAGCACACGGTGCTCGACGGCTTGAAAGAAGGATTCAAGGTTGTGCTTTTGGAAGACGCGATTCGTGGCGTAAATCTGCAGCCGAGCGATTCTGAGCTTGCGATCGCAGAGATGGTACGCGCCGGTGCACAACGAGGTGCGGAAAGTTCGGTAATCTCATGAGTGAAGGATATAATTATCGTCAAGAGCTTGCCGTCGCAGAGACGGCTGCGCGCGCTGCCGGCACACTAATCATGGGCTTGTTCAAGGGCAAGTACGACGTCCAGGAGAAGTCGAAGAATAATCCCGTGACAACGGCCGACCTCGAAGCCAATCGGGTGATCCGCGAGACGATCCACAGAAATTATCCGGGCGACGGTTGGCTCTCCGAAGAAGACGCCGACAACACGCAACGGTTGAGCGCGTCGCGGGTGTGGGTGATCGATCCCATCGACGGCACGAAAGAGTTCATCGAAGGGGTGCCGCAATTCGCCGTCTCCATCGGTTTTGTTGTCGATGGCCGCGCCAAAGTGGCGGTGGTGTACAATCCGGCCAAGCAGCGCTTTTACAAAGCGTCGGCAGGACAGGGCGCGTATCTAAATAGTCAACCGATCCAAGTGACCACGCGCAGTGACGTCAACGGCGCAAAACTTTTAGTCAGCCGTTCCGAGCCGCAAAAAAAATTCCAAGTTTTCGTCGATCGCTGCGAGATCAAACCCGTTGGCAGCATCGCTTATCGTTTGGCCAAAGTCGCCGGCGGCGCCGGCGACGCGACGCTGACGTTTCGAAACATTCACGAATGGGACATCTGCGCCGGCGTGCTGATGGTCGAGGAGGCCGGCGGCAAAGTCGTCGACGGCGACGGCAACCCGATGTTGTTTAACCGCGAGACGCCTAAGCATCGCGGCGTGGTCGCTACCAGTAAAAATCTTTTGTCGGGTTTGCAGGGGCTCTGGGCCCAGGCGATGGCGCAGAAGTAATCCTATGCGACAATGCATCTACTGCGGCCAGGGAGCCGGGTTGTTGGCGCGCATCTGCGCTGACTGCAAAAAATTGCTTGCGTGCGTGGAACAGCTGCGTGGCAAAGTCGGCTACGGCGAGTTTCTCGATGGCTTGGAGCGCACCGGCGTCGCCAAAGAGAAGATCATGGTTTTTTTGAAAGCCGACCCCGAGGGCAAAGGCAGCGTGCAAGATCAAGTGACCGCCGAGATGACCACCGACCTGATGAAGGTGATGGGAATCGCCGGCAAGCAGACGCCGCAGGGGGTCAAACAGATCCGTCAGTTCGTCGATAAGGAATCGAAGTAAAACTCTCACCACGAAGCCGCCAAGGACGCGAAGTTCGGATTTGGGAGGAGAAGCCGAGCTGCAGTCTTGAGCTCAAAACCCGAAACGCGGAACCCGAAACAAATCCCTTCCCGATGGCCCTCACGATTTATCTCTCCCTGTTTTTTCTGGCGGCCTATCTTATCGGCCTCGCCATCCATCGCTTCGTTTTCGTGCGCGACAAAAAACGGATGGCGGCCGAGAGCCGGCTCGGCGGGCGGGCGATCGCAAACGTAGAAGAAGTGGCGCCAGGGACGGTGAAAAAATTTTGGCTGATCTGCCAGCAGTACCGGCTCGACGCTTTTCTCGTCAACGATGGCGGCAACTTTCATGCGTACGTCAATCGCTGCCGGCACATGCCGACGCCGCTCGATTTCGTGCGCGACGAATTCCTCACCGAGGACCGCAAGCACCTGCGCTGTTACACGCACGGCGCGGTTTATGAATTTGGCACAGGGTTGTGCATCGACGGGCCCTGCAAAGGAGAGTCGCTTTACAGACTGCCGGTTCAGGTGGACGATGGGGAAGTGTTGGTCGGCTGCCCCGAGGGGGACTTGAGGCCGCTCGCTGAGTGAGTGTAGAAAGAGGCTATGACAGTAGACAAGAAACCTTCTGGGACCCTAGTGGCGGCCATTGGCGAGATCGAGCCGGGCAAGAGTCGAAAATTTCGGATGAAACGGGGCAACCGGGAGTTGGAAGCATTCCTGGTCAACTATCAAGGTAACCATTTCGCGTTTATCAATCGCTGCCCGCATACCGGCATCGCCCTCGATTTTGTCGATAATTTGTTCTTCAGCTCCGACGAGCGCTACGTCATGTGCGCCACCCATGGCGCTGTGTTCGAGCCGCCGACGGGCGAATGTATTTGGGGCCCCTGTGTCGGTCTCTCGCTGCAAAGCTGCCCCGTCGAAATTGCCGACGGGCAGATCTACGCGCGCCTGCCGGGCTCGGACTGATTGAAAATTGGAGAGCGCTATGGCGGATTGTCTTTTTTGCAGTATTGCCGAGGGCAAGATCAAGGGACAGATCGTTTACCAAGACGAATCGGTCGTGGCGTTCAGAGACATCAGCCCAAAAGCACCGGTGCATATCTTGATTATTCCGCGCAAACACATTGCCGGCGTGTTGGACCTGAAGCCGGAGGACGGATCTTTGGTCGGTCATATCTACCAAGTCGCGGCAAAGTTGGCGCGCGAAGAGGGCATCGCGGAGAGCGGCTTTCGTGTCGTGGTCAACTCCGGCGCCGATGCCGGGCAGTCGGTTTTTCATATTCACTATCATCTCCTCGGCGGCCGTCAAATGAGTTGGCCGCCCGGATAATTGTTCCCAACCAGTATTACTTTTGCACGGAGACATCATGGCGATTACCGAATCGACCAACGCGACCCAGGCGATGGCGGTGCAGCAGTTCGAAACCGCTGCGGCGCGGTTGAACCTCGATCCAAACGTCGCAACTCGGCTGTGTCGGCCCGATCGTGCCATGATCGTCAGCGTGCCGACGCGCATGGACGACGGCCACGTGCATGTTTTTACCGGCTACCGCGTGCAGCACAACGATGTCTTGGGTCCGTTCAAGGGCGGTATCCGTTACCATCCAGAGGTAAATCTGGGTGAAGTATCGGCGTTGGCGATGTGGATGACGTGGAAATGTTCGCTGGTGGGCCTGCCGCTGGGCGGCGCCAAGGGCGGCATCACCTGCGATCCGGCGCTGCTCTCGCGCCACGAGCTGCAGTCGATGACGCGCCGCTACACCGCCGAAATACTCAACTTTATCGGCCCCGAGGTCGACGTGCCGGCGCCGGACATGGGCACCAACGAGCAGGTGATGGCCTGGATCATGGACACCTACTCGCAGCACAAAGGCCACGCCGTGCCGGAGATCGTGACCGGCAAACCGGTGGCGATCGGCGGCACGCTAGGGCGGCGTGAAGCAACCGGACGCGGCGTTGTTTATACGATTATTGAGGCGGCGAATCATTTGAAGATTGATTTGCAGAAATGCACGGCGGTTGTGCAAGGTTTCGGCAACGTCGGCTCGGTGGCGTGCAAGGAGCTCGCCGCCGCCGGCGTGAAAATAGTCGGGGTGGCTGACCGCACCGGCGGATTTTACGATGCCAAAGGATTGCCGATCGACAAACTGTTGGAAGTGGCCGATAAAAATCACAGCTTGGAAAGTTGCCCGTACGGCGAGAAAATCACCAACGCGCAGTTGCTTGAATTGAAATGTGACATTCTCGTGCCGGCGGCTTTGGAAATGCAGATCACCCAGGAGAACGTGGGCAGATTGCAGTGCCGCATCCTTGCCGAAGGCGCAAACGGTCCGACCACTCCTGAAGCCGATGAAGTGCTCCGAGATAAGGACGTGTTTTTGATTCCCGATATTCTCGCCAACGCCGGCGGAGTTGTGGTCTCGTACTTTGAGTGGGTGCAAGATCTGCAAAATTTCTTTTGGACCGAAGACGAAGTCAACAAAAAGCTCAGAGATATTTTAGTCAAGGCGTTTCACGACGTGCTGGCGATGAGCCACAAGCACAAAGTCGATATGCGCCAGGCGGCGCTGATGATCGGCATCGAGCGCGTCTCTAAGGCGATGTTGTGGCGCGGGCTGTACGCTTAATCGTTGTTCAAACCGTTGGGACAACGATCGCGCGCAGGTGAGCGTTCCGGCGAATTGAAGGTAATGCCCTAAACTGCTAGAAATCTACGATTCCGCTTAGGAAGGATTGCGTTTTATGGTTCAAGCGACCCAACTACGGCCGGGGATGATTATCGTGCACGAAAAGGATTTGTATCGCGTTACTGCGGTGCATCATTTAACGCCCGGCAACAAGCGCGGCTTCATGCAGACGAAAATGAAAAACCTGAAGACCGGCATCGGCACCGAGTACAAGTTCCGCTCGGAAGACCGCGTCGATCAGGCGATCTTGGACACGCGCCGGATGCAGTATCTCTACGCCGAGGGCGACATGTACACGTTCATGGACACCGAGAACTATGAGCAGATCGCTCTGACGGCCGACGATATCGGCGATTTGCTCAAGTTCCTGCTGCCTAATTCGGTCGTGAGTATCGAATTCTACGAAGAGAAACCGGTCGGTATCAACCCGCCGTCGACAGTCGACTTGGAAGTGATCGATACCGAGCCGCCGATGAAAGGCGCGACCGCGAGCGCGTCTTATAAGCCGGCGAAGTTAGAGACCGGTGTCACTGTGCAGGTGCCGCCGTTTATTACCGTGGGCGACAAGGTGAGAGTCGATCCGACCGACGGCAGCTATCAGGAGCGGGTCAAGTAGCTTTGATTCTATCGATGACTTCGTGCACTTGACGCTCGAGCTCGGCCAGACTGCCGTTGTTTTCAATCGTATAGTCGGCGAGTTTCCGTTTTTCATCCAGACTCATTTGCGCATCGATAATTTTTTGCGCAGCCTCGGAGCTGACGTTGTCGCGCTGCTCCACGCGGCGCCGCTGGGTTTCTAGGTCGCAAGCCACCAAGATGACCGGACGCAGCCATTCATGAATTTTGCCCTCAAAAAGCAGAGGGACTTCGTAGACGATCAGCTCGAAGCCGGTGGCTCGATGCTCGGCAATGCGCTGCTCTGCCAAGGCGCGAACGCGTGGATGAATAATCACTTCGAGCTGTTTGCGCGCGCCGGGATTGTCGAAGATAATCTTGCGCAATTTTTGCCGGTCGAGCTTTCGGTCGGCTTGCAGGACATCGGCACCGAAGGTGTTGACGATCTCTTGCCAGGCTTGCTGGCCAGGCTCAACAACTTCGCGCGACAAAACGTCGGCATCGACGATGGCAGCACCCATGCGCCGAAGGATGTCTGCGACTGTGCTTTTGCCTGAAGCGATGCCGCCGGTGAGGCCGATCAATTTCATTCGCACAGTAATTACAAATGGTCGCTAAAAACGCAAAGGACGCAAATAGAAAAAGCGCAAAGTGAATCCGAATGCGGGGCGAGTTTGAAACTCGCCGGCCGATTGGACGGATGTCGGGTATGCGCATTGCTGGTTACGCAAGGGGAGCAAGCAAACATGGCAACAGTTGTGATCTACACGACCGATTGGTGTCCCTATTGTAAGGGCGCAAAGCAATTGCTACAGGCGAAAAAAGTAGATTTTGAAGAGATCGACGTAACCGACGACCCCGCGCGCCGCGCCGAGATGGAGCGGCTATCGCAACGCCGCACCGTGCCGCAAATCTTTATCGATGGCCGGCCGATCGGCGGCTACGACGACGCGCGCTATCTGGACTCGACAGGGGAGCTGGACAGGTTGCTCGCCGCCGCGAGCTGAAACTCTGAAACTGCTTCTCGATCCGGGATGTGGAGAAGAGAATTTGGAGGCGGCGAGCGGATTCGAACCGCTGCATCGAGGTTTTGCAGACCTCTCCCTTAACCACTTGGGTACGCCGCCCCGAAGTGATTAGGTAACATGAACGTTCCGGCACTTGCAACAAACCCGCAAATGATTGACTTCGCAGCCCGGACCGAGTAATAAAAATCAATAAAAACCGGGGGTTTCTGAATGGCCACGATGATAGCGGCCGATTGTATTAATTGCGGCGCATGCGAACCGGAATGCCCCAATAATGCGATCAGTCAGGGCGATCCGATCTTCAAGATCGACCCGTTACTGTGCACGGAATGCGTCGGATTTCACGACTACGAAGCTTGTGCGGCGGTTTGCCCGGTCGACGTCTGCATCACGGACCCGAACAATATTGAAACCGAAGAAGTCCTGCTCGCGAGGGTAAAGCAGCTTCACCCCGAAACCGACTTCAGCCAAAATTTACAATCGCGTTTTCGCAAGGGCGAGGGAGCAGCTGCTGCAAAACCCGCTGCCAGCGAGGCCAAGCCTGCAGCGCCGGCCGCTGCCGCAGCGCCCGCAGCTGCGCCGCTGGCGAAAGCCGCGGCGCCGGTTGCGCGCCCTGCGGTACAAGCCGCCGCACCCAAACCGGCTCCTGTCAAAGCGCCGCCGCGGCCGAAGAAGACCTTTCCGAATGAGCTGCCGGGCAGCTTTGAAGAGGTATCGACCCAGTATCAAAGTGGTGGATCGCTCAGCCATGGCTTGGGCAAAGCGATAGTGATTCTGGCGCAGCCAATCTTGGGTGCGCTGCCACACAACGTTAAGAAGCGTCTAGAGTTGGCGGTGGCCAGCCCGCTTTTTACTTCGGCAGGTAGCACTGCGGCGAACATATTACACAACTTCGTGCTCTATCCGCTTATTTGCATGGTCGTGGCTACCATGGTTAAAGGCCCGCAGATTATTTTTAGCAACGCGATCAATAGCTGGGTGCTGATCGGCATTCTTGTCGCGGTGGTCGAAGGTCTGTGGCGTATGCGCAAGGGCATTTTCGGTGTGAAGCCGGCCGATGAAATCGAATTCCCGGCTTCGGTCTACGGCGCGCCGCTTGGCGGCATCGTCGCGCCGTTGGTCGCGAAGTACGGCGGTCTATTGCGCGATTTGCCGATACCGGTCGATGGTTTTTATTCGAAAGGATTTGTCGACAAGCTCGAGCGCGAGCGCCGCTACGGCAACGTCTATACGCTCGAGGATCGCGGCGGGGCGTTTCTCCTCAAGATGGAATTTCCGCGCTGGATGCCCGACATCGGTGTGGCGAAAAAGCCGCAGTTGCCCGAGGAGCTGCCAGACTACGACTATGATTTGGCGCTGCAGGACGGTCAACTGATCGTCAAAGCCAAATGCACAGACGAACAGGTGCGTAAGATTTCTTCCAGTGTCGGCGCCTTTCCGCCCGAGTTTACTACGGCGATTCCCTTGCGCGATCGGGTCATCGGTTTCGCGCACCATTTTGGAAACAAGCTGCTGCAAGTGATCTTACTGAAGGATAAAGGCAGCCACTGGGGAAGAAGCTATCGCTAGCGAAAAAATATTGGAGATCGAGTCTTTTGAAAAGCCACAGGGAGAGGAGTCTTCCCGTGGCTTTTTTGTCTACGCTAACGGTGTGTCGTTTCGGCCCATGGACCCGACCGACATCAATGAGGTCATGGCGATCGAACGCACGGCGTATCGTTATCCGTGGAGTGAAAAGTTTTTTCTGCAGGAAATCGGCGTGCAGTGTGCCCGTTCAGTGTTAGCAGAAATCAACGGTAAGATCGTCGGCTATGTTCTTTATTGGGTCCTACCTGACGAAGTCGATATTCATAACATCGCGGTTCATCGGGAGTTTCGCTGTGTCGGGATCGGCCGCAGGCTGCTCGATCACGCCGTGCGCGCGGCACGGGAACGAGATTCCCTGCGGGTCACATTAGAGGTCCGTAAATCGAATTCAGTGGCGCAAAAGCTCTATCTTTCGCAGGGATTTGTCTTTACGGGGGAGCGCCGGGGCTATTATTCCGACGATGGCGAAGATGCCCTCCTGATGTCGCTAAATCTCAACTTTTAGGTCCGTTTTTGGGCGCAAGTTGCTGGATTTCTGGGTTCTTGCTCCAAGTTTGCCTTTGCGCTGTAAGTGCTTGAAAAAATTATTATTTCGGGAAAAAAGAAGCTCTCTTGACGGCTCTGTTACGCCTGTTGTATAAGTATTTTGTTTGAAGTGAATGACATGGCGGTCTCGTGTGTCGGACCGCTAGTTTTTTTAGCGGTTATTCACAACAAAAGACGTAATGGAAAGCTGCAAATTTAACACTCTCGACCAGAACGCGCAGCTAAGACAACAACTCTCCATTTCACCTCTGCTCTCCCCTTTGTCAATCCTTAGTCTCAGTCACCGTTCAGTCTTCTACCTTCGGTCTCAGTTTGAACTAACGCAGCAAAGCGATCGGTCACTAGGAGGTCACTATGTTCAAGGTCGGTGAGAAAGTCGTCTACCCAGCGCATGGGGTCGGGGAAATCGAAGCAATCCGAAGTCACGTGATTTCGGGCACAGAAAAAAAGTTCTACATGTTACGGATCCTAGAGACCGACATGAAAATCATGATCCCGATCGACAACGTCGACTCCGTGGGGCTCAGAAAAGTCATTGATCGCGCCATGGTGACCAAGGTCTATAAGATTTTGCGCCAGAAAAAAATCGAAACCGACCAACAAACCTGGAACCGGCGCTATCGCGAGTACACCGAAAAGATCAAGACCGGCTCAATCCTGGAAATCGCGAAAGTTCTTCGTGACCTTTTTGTGTTGAAGGGTGACAAGGAGCTTTCCTTTGGCGAGCGCAAGATGCTCGATACGGCGCGCAATCTGCTGGTGAAGGAGCTTTCCATCGCACGCTCCCACTCCGAAGAGAAGATCATGGAGGAGCTGCGCCACATTTTTACGCACTGATTGTTCCATCAGAATTCGAACACAAAAGCCGAGAGATATCTCTCGGCTTTTGTGTTTTTAGCAGTTAAACTGCCAACCGATGAACGTAAGCGCGATCGTGGTGGCCGCCGGCTCGGGGAGCCGCGTCGGCGGCGAGTTGCCGAAAGTCTATCTGCCGCTCTGTGGCCGAGAGCTGTTGCGGCGCACGCTCGATCGCGTGTTCGCAGTGAAGAGAATCACCCGAGCGATCGTGGTCGTTGCGGCCGGCGAACTCTCCCGCGCGGAATCGATGCTGCGGCAAGATGCCAACCTGGCGGCCCGGCCCTGGGTGTTGCAAACCGGCGGCACGCTGCGCCAAGATTCGGTGCGAAACGGGTTGGCGAAACTCGACGGCGACGTCGACATCGTCGCGATCCACGACGGCGCGCGGCCGTTTGTCAGCCCGGCGCTGTTCGAGCGCTGCATCGACGCAGCGCAGAAACACGGCGCTGTGGTGCCGGGCTCGGTGCCGCGCGACACGATTAAGTTTGTGAATGCCGAAGGCCGCGTGCAGTCTACACCGCCTAGAAATACGCTGCGCGAAGTGCAAACCCCGCAGGTGTTTCGCCGGGAATTAATCGATGAAGCGCATAGCCGCGCGGCTCGCGCGGGCTTTCAGGCGACCGATGACGCGATGCTCGTCGAGTGGATGGGCCAGCCCGTCTACGTGATCGAAGGCGAGCGGCTCAATTTCAAAGTCACCCTGCCGGAAGATGTTTGGCTTGCCGAAACCTTGATTCGCGATGGCAAAGTCTAGCGTGTCGTATGCACTGACCTAGCCAACCACCAACTTCTGCGCTGCCAAACAACGCTGTAACAAACGCTGATCGCCCGATTGTTCTACCCAGGCCGTGAACTCGGCAGTGGGGCCGCGCCAGTGGAGCTCACCGATGTCGTCGACCAGCGCCGCGTCGGTTCTGAGCGTGGCGAGATTTTTGAATAGCAGTGCCAGTGCGCGGTTCTCGCCCAGGAGTGCTGCCGGAAAATCTTCGATCTTGCCGTGGGTGTTCAGGAGGCGCGCTGCTGAGACTGCGCCGATGCCAGGTATGCCTGGGTAGCCGTCGGCCGAATCGCCGACCAGTGCGAGAAAATCGGCAATCAATGCAGGCTCGACGCCAAACTTGTCGCGCACACCCGCCGCATTGCGAATCGTTTGGCTTTTGCGGTCGACTTGCACGACGCGATCGCCGCTCACGCACTGGGCCAAGTCTTTGTCGGGCGTCCAGATGCAAACTTTCTGCACTGCCGTGTTGGCCGCGGCAATGCGCGCCGCCGAGGCCAGGCCATCGTCGGCTTCCAATTCCGTCATCGGCCAAACCGCAACGCCCATGGCGTCAAGCGCGTCTTCGACCGGGTGAAACTGCGCGAGCAGCGCCGGCTCCATGCCTTGGCTGGTTTTGTAGCCCGGCCAGAGCCCGTTGCGAAAGGACTCGATGACATGATCGGTGGCCACGCCGATATGGGTGGCGCCGCCCTCGATCATTTCCAAAACCGTGTGAAGCACGCCGATCACCGCGCCGTAGCGGGAGTCTTTCCCTTTGTTGAAACGGCGCATGCCGTAGAAATGGCGGAACAACTCATAGGTGCCATCGACCAGATGAACCATCAAGCCGTTGCCCGCAGTCGTGTTGCTGATCGGTAGTTTCTTCGCTTTTGCCATTGGCGTGCAAACAGGCATGCCCGATCGCCGGGCGCTGTGCAAGCGATGGGCGCGCACCTCTGGCTTGACTCGGCGCGGCGAGCGGCTGCGATAGCGCCCGTAAACCTAGCCGTGGGCGGCCGAGCCGGAAAAAAGTTGTCCTGCCGCCGTGCTTGCTTTGTGCGTTTCCGTCGGTTCTCCGTCCGTTGGCAGCGTAAAGTAAAAAGTCGCCCCTTGGCCAATCTGGGATTCGACCCAAATCTTGCCGCCGTGGCGTTCGACGATCCGCTTGCACAAGGCCAGGCCAATGCCGGTGCCGGCATATTCTTCTTTATTGTGCAGACGTTGAAAAATGACGAAGATGTGCTCGGCAAACTTGGGGTCGATGCCGATGCCGTTGTCGCGCACGGAAAAGCGCCAGTAGTTCTCCTGGCGCTCGCAAGCGATATGGATCGAAGGACTCTGTTTGCCGCGGTATTTGATCGAGTTGCCGATCAGGTTCTGCAGCAGTTGACCCATCTGCACGTCATCTCCGGACACCGCGGGTAGCGGGTCATGGGTCACCGTTGCGCCGCTCTCGGCGATCGCGATCTGCAGCACGGCTAGCGTGCGCATGAGCTCCGACTCCATGTCCACCGGTGCAAACGCTTTACCCTTGGTGCCCACTCTTGAATAGGCCAGTAGATCGTTGATCAAGATCTGCATCCGTTTGGCGCCGTCGGTGATGTAGCCCATAAATTCTTTGGCGTCATCGTCGAAGTTAGCGGCGTACCGCTTGGCGAGGAGATTCGTGTAGCTGGTAATCATGCGCAGCGGCTCCTGCAAGTCGTGCGAAGCGACGTAGGCGAACTGTTCGAGCTCGGCATTGGAGCGATTGAGATCGTGCAGTTTCTTGCGTTGGCTGATGTCGCGGAAGCTGACCACGACGCCGGTGACGTGGCCGCGCTCGACAATGGGAGAGCTCTCGTAGTCGACCGGAATGCTTGTGCCGTCAGCCCGCCAAAACAGCCCGTCGTTGGTGCTTTGCGCCCGGCCGTGGGTGAACGGTGAAAGCAGCGTGCAGCCCGCGCCGCCGGGAACCAGCCTTTGGGCGCCGAGGCCGGGTAAGATCGCAACAATCTGCTTGCCCATGACGCGGTTTTCGGTTAGGCCCAACAATTTGCAGGCGGCGGGATTGACAAACGTCACCTGCCCGTCGCCGTCGAGGCCAAAGATCCCATTACTCGCCGCATCCAAAATCTGCCGAGTCCAAGCATAGGCGGTTTCGTTGAAGCGCCAAGCGATGACGCTGCCGAGCGCCGCCGAAAGCACAAAGGCGGCGTGGATGCCGGCCCAAGTCCAGGGCGAAGCGATCGCCGCGGCATGGTTATAGACGTCCTCCGGCCAGAGGATGCCGACCACGCCGTGGTGCAGCGCGACGAAGACGATCGCCAGACCGAAAGGAATCCAGTCTTGGTAGAGGGCGAGAAACACGATCATGACAAAGAAGTGAAAGTGAAATTCGATGTAGCCGCCGGATAGATGGACCATGATGGCCGAAGAGCTCATCAGCCCGAAGCCCACGCAGGTGGCGCGGGCGCTGCGCCCAAGGCGCTGCCAGCTTGCAAAAGCGGCGCAGACAAAGACAATCCAGCACTCAACGAAGGCGTGGAGCACGGACTCGTTGTCGAACAAGGATGCGATACTCAGTTCCCAACGCGACTGAAAGATCATGCCGGAAAGAGAGATCACTACGGCATGAAGCCAGGTGAAGCCAACGAGAAAGCGATGGCGGCTCAGCCAAACCGCCTCGGGCAGGGAGCCGCCCATCGGCAGGTAGCTGTTGAATCGTGTCAACCAGTTTTGCGCCATCGCGGACCTTTTTGATGCCTAGCAATTTGAAGCGCCATTGCTTTCCCAAAACATCATGCAGCGCTCCAATAGTGATCATCGGCATTTCCAAATTTCGCTAAATCCGACTAGTCCGCCAAGGCTCTGACGCTCAAACGGCTTGCCTGCTAAACGGAGAGCCATTAAGTTAGCGTCAAAATCTCAACACCGAGAAAAAAGAGGGAACATGAACCGAGGCCACCGAGTTGCAATGATAATATTCGCCATCGCCATGCTGATTTTTGGCGCCCGACCAGGCCTTGCGCAGCAGAAACTGAAACTCGCCTACGCCTCTGTCGACACCACCAACGCGGTTTGGTACGTCGCCAAGGAGAGAGAGTGTTATCAAAAGCACGGCCTCGAGGTTGATTTGATCTTTATTCCCAGCTCGACCACCAACATCGCGGCGCTGATTGCCGGCGACGTGCAGATCGCCAATGGCGTGGCGAGCAACGTCGCGAGCATGGCTGTTGGCGGCGTGACGCTGGTGATGCCGGCCTGTTTGCTCAGCACGTTGGCCTACGACTTTGTCGTCAACGACTCGATCAAGACCGCCGCGGATCTGCGCGGCAAAAACGTCGGCATCAGCCGCGTCGGCAGCGCCTCCGATGTCGCGGCCCAGGTTTTTCTCCGGGCGCTTGGTCTTGAGCCCAACAAGGAGAGTTCCTACCTAGGCCACTTGAAGCTGTTCGAGCGTGTGCCGCTGGTCAACCGCCAAGGAGTGGAAACGCAAATAAAAGAGCCGTGGCGCGCACGACTGGTGCGACGCTCAAACCGGTGGACATTGCCGACAACAGTATCGTTGTCGAACTGCAGAAGAATGGCTTTATCGAGCGGCTCTACCGGAACTGAGGAGTGCGTGGAGGGGTCGTGGGGACAGGTCGCGACCTGTCCCCACGGGTTATCGCGTTTTGCTACTTCACCGGGCGAAACTTGGGAATTGTAAATTCCGGGCCGTCTTCAAAGACGACTTCCACGGCCATGCCGCATTTGACGTCTTCCGGTTTGCAGTCGACGACGTTGCTGACCATGCGGCCGCCTTCGGCTAAATCGATCAACGAAACATTGTAGGGAATCTTGTCCTGATACGCTGGATGCCATGAGCGATGGTAGGCGATGTGTGAGTAGACCGTGCCCTTGCCGCTCAGCGTCTCCCACTCATGATCCATCGACAGACAATGGGGGCAGTGCGACTGCGGCGGAAATCCGTAGATCTTCTTGCACGACTTGCAGCGCTGCGCCGCCAACTGGTGCTCCTTGCAAGCGGCCCAAAACGGCTTGGCTTCCGGTTCTTCTAAAAAAGGTTGCCCTCGGCGCGTCGGGCGCCCGCGTTCATCTTTGCTCATTGTACCCCCAAGATCATGGTTGCATGCATGGCTAAACTGCCGCCGTGGCCGCTGACAATGCCGACCTTGGCGTCCTTTACTTGGCGCTCGGGTTCGACTTCGTTGCCGCGCAACTGCTTCACGGCTTCGGTGATGTGCAATTGCCCTTCGAGATGGGCCTGGGATAGTAAACCGCCGTGCGTGTTCAGTGGAATCTCACCGCCGATGGTGATGCGGCCATTTTTGACAAAATCTTTGCCTTCGCCCTTTTTGCAGAAGCCGTAGTCTTCCAGCGTGATCATCGACGTGATGGTGAAGCAATCGTAAAGCTGGGCGAAGTGCATGTCCTTCGGTTTGAGTCCGGCCATTTTATAGGCCAACTCGGAAGATTTTTTCCCGCCAAGCGTGGTCAACGTTGCCGCGTTCATCAGACTAGAATGCGGATGGTGCTGCCCCAAGCCGAGGATCAGGACCGGCTTCTTAGGAAAATCTTTGGCGTGCTCGGCGCTGGTGACGACCACGGCGCCGCCGCCGTCGGATTCCAGCGAGCAATCGAGCAGGCGCAGCGGCGCGCAGATCATGCGCGAGTTCTGGTGATCTTCCAGGGTGATCGGTTTGCGCATGGTGGCGTTTTTGTTCAAGCTCGCGTGTTTGCGCGTCGAGATGGCGATCTCGGCCAAGTCTTCGCTTTTGGTACCGAACTCGTACATGTGGCGCGACGCCGCGAAGGCGTGGCCACCGGCGGCCGAGAAGTGACCCCAGGGCTCTTCCCAATGCTCGTCGCCGCGCCGGATCGGGTGGCCGGGCGTTGGATCGGCGGTGGAGCGTTTGCGCGCGTGCACGCAGACGACTGTGGTCGCCATGCCCGCTTCGATGGCGAGGACGGCGTGCTGCACCATGGCGATGGGCGTCGCGCCGCCGAGCGCGAGGTCGGTGGCAAACAGCGGATCGATGCCCGCCATTGATGCCAGTTTGACCGCGTAGCTCCGGTGCGAGTCGTTGAGAGGTTGATTGGTCAACAGGCCGTCGACTTGCGAGGCCTTGATGCCGGCGTCGTCGAGACTAGCCTTGATCGCTTCAAGGTGAAGCGAGTTGGTCGTCGCGTCGGGCCGTTTGCCGACGACGGTCTCGCCCATGCCGACGATGGCGCATTTGCCGCTAGGGTTTCCCATGGTTAACTCCTGTTGGTGTGTACTCCGTAATTAACAAACCACGAAACAAAGGAAAATCACGAAAAAAGATTGACATAAAAATTTTTGCGTGTTGCGTGTTTTTCTTGGTTGATTCTTCTTCCAAACTCCAGATACTTTGCGTCTCAGAGGAATTCTTCCAAATCAAACGTTAAACGGATTCTCGTTGCCTAAACCTTTCATCAGGTCGGGCTGTTTGCTTTTGCCGATCGACTCAGCGAGGGCCAGCAAATACTCTTCCTGTTCGATCGCTTCGTAGCGCGCCAGCGAATTGTTGGGGCTCAGCGGCTTGCCGCCGATGAAATGAAAAGAGTGACAGTCCCAGTCGTAAAACTCGTCGCCGCGGCTGCAGATCTCTTTCCAGCGCAGGCCAACCGGGCTGCGGTGCAGTCCCGTGCGCGCGGGCAGCGCTTCTTGTTCTTGCAGCGTCAGATTGATGTCGGCCTTGTAGGCTTTCTCTTCCGGTATGCCGTTCCACATCCGGTGGTAGTTGGGAAGAAACTCCTCATCGCGCACGGTGAGCGCCGTGTGCATGTCCCACCAGGTGCCGTGGCCGGAGACGCGCTCGTCGACTTTGTCGACCAGCTTGTAAACTAAGCGCGCGCCCGCGCGCAGACGTAAAACCAGCGTGCCCTCCGCAGTCTTGGAATTTTGCTCTGCTTCGAGGCCGCAGTATTTTTCAAAGAACGCCTGGTTACGTTTGAGGTCGCGCGCGCCGTAGACACAATGGCTAATGCGGCCGACTTTTTCGTCGGTACAAATTTCCATGGCGCCTTCCGGCATCTGCGTCGGCGCCCAAAACTCCCACTGGTTGCCGTCCGGGTCGGCGAAAACAATCATGGTCCCTTCTTCGCCATCGGCTGCGGTCTTGATCGCGTTGGTATGGGGAATCTTATGCTTGTCGAGGCGGCGCAGGTGCATGTCGATGTCTTCCGGCCGGATATAAAAGCCGCAGCGCGGCAGCTCTTTGCCAAGCTCCTGCGCCGGCGGATAGATTTCCGGCTGCAAAAAAGCGCCGATGCGGCAGGAGCCGCCTTCCCACCAGAGGAAAGATGTAATTTTAATGTTGCGTTTGCGCGCTTCGGTGGTCAATCCGATAATCGGCCGGCGCGTAATCCCGGTGGCGTTTACCGCCCAATCGACCCAAGCCCCCATATTGTTGGTGCCGACGACAAAATGATCGATCCAATGCGCGGCGCCGCGTGGTTCAGGTTGACTCATAGCGTTTCTCCTGCGAGCAAACCTTTCGATTAAGCTTTCACCCCGGACACTATCTGCGATGGCGCCTTGCTGTCAACTTCGGATTGGCCCGGCAATCCAAATCGGATGACGAACGTTTACCCGCCTAAGAATGGCTAAGCCGGACTCTTTGCCGCAAGATTCTTGCGCCAGTCGGCCTGCTAGTGCACCGTGGTGGCGATTTCTATTTCTTATCGCCGAGCACTTCGTCCAACAGTTTCATCAGCGGGCCGAGATCCTTCGTGTTCGGGTCTTCGGTGTCGAAGTAGTTCAGCTTGTCGCGCCGCTGCTCGTTCGGCGGGACGTGGTCTTTCGGCACATCGATGCGGCGCGAGTTGCGCGCGTCGCCCGGCGTGGTGATGGTTTTTTGAAACAGCGTCTGGCCTTCGCGCGACAGCAGCCAATTGACAAAGACCTTCGCCGCATTGGGATGCGGTGCGCGGTTAAGAATCGACAATGAACCGAAGGCGGAAGAAAGGTTGACGCCTTCTTTGAAGTGAAACGGTTCAAACTGATCCACCGGTAGGCCTTGGTTCTTGGCTTTGAAAATCTGTCCGCCTTGGATCGGCAAGCAGAGCAGGTATTTCCCCGCGCCGAGCCAATCGACGGCTTGACGAAAGTCGGCAGTCATCGTCACGTCCATCTCGCCGAACAAACGGCGCAGATATTTGGGCCCGAGCTCGGGATGGTAATAGAGAAACTGCCAGGGAATGCCCGCGCCGCGCACTCTGCGGATGTCGCTGGAGATGATCTTGCCTTTGAGTTTGGGATTCAAAAAATCCCAGTAGGTTTTGTAGTCACGCGGGTCGACGAGCTGTGTGTTGTAGCCGGCGCCGGCACCCGCGGCGACATTGCCCTCGTAAACGAAAATGTGCTCGCCCTCTTTGTCGGCGTACTTGTGCTTGGCTTCCCACCATTTGGTCATGTCGGTCACTTCCGGGAGGATCAGTGCCGACTTGATCGAGTCGAGCGTCTTGGTTTGGTACAGCATGGTGTAGAGTGAGATACCTCCGCCGTTGTAGACATCGACCAAATACTTGCCGGCTCTTCGTTCGGCGGTGATGCGCTGGGTCAGATCGGTGCCGGCGCCGGACATGTAATTGACTTTGATCTTGGGGAAGGCTTTCTGAAACACGCCGGCATCGATGATCGGACCGTAGTTGCCGATGGAGACCGTCACCTGACCCTCTTGTTCGGCCGCGCGCACGGTGCGGTCCCATTCGGCTTTCCAATCCGGCTTGGTTTCTGCGGCGCTGACTAACGTCGCAGCGAGCAAACCGGCCAACGCACTGAAGAATGATATGAATCTCATGGAACTCCTTTAATTTGGCTAAGTGCTATTACTCGATGACGATCCCCTTTAGCGGCTGCTTGGGTTTGGGATGTTTTAGATCCAGTTTCTGCAGAGTTCGCACCAGCACTTGGGAGATCAAGAGATTGCGATTGATCTCGGAGTTGGCCGGCACGACGTACCAGGGCGCCCAATCGGTGGAGGTGGCGCTGAGCGCGGCTTCGTAGGCGCTCCGATAATCGCGCCAGAGCTTGCGCTCGGCCAGGTCGCCGACGTTGAACTTCCACTGCTTCTTGGGGTTGTCGAGCCGCTCCTGAAGGCGCTTTTTCTGCTCGTCTTTGCTGATGTGCAGGTAAAACTTGACGATGGTCGTGCCGCTGCGTGCGAGCAGCCGCTCGAATTGGTTGATCTGCTTGTAGCGCTGCTGGCAGACTTTTTCATCGATCCAATTATGCACACGGACGATCAGCACGTCTTCGTAGTGGCTGCGGTTGAAAATCGAGATCTCGCCTTTGCCGGGGACTTGGCGATGCACGCGCCAGAGAAAATCGTGATCCTTTTCTTCCTCGCTGGGCGCTTTGAAACAAACCACGCGGACCCCGAGGGGATCGACTTGATTGAAGACATGGCGCACGGTGCCGTCTTTGCCCGAGGTGTCCATGCCCTGGAGCACGATTAAAAGACTGCGCTGATGCTCCGCGTAGAGCACATCCTGCAGCTCGTCGAGCCGGGCGGAAATCTTCGAAAGATTCTCCTTGTCTATTTCTTTGGCATCGGGCGATGCCGATTTGTCGTCGGCATCCCAATCTTCGAGGCGCACCTTGCGGCCTGGCCTTACCCGGTAGTCTTTGAGCTTGATCATGAGCGTTCCCCGCGTCAACCGAGGTGTTGATTCCTACTCGGGAAATCTAATAGACATTTCTAATAATTTATCAACGCGCTTCCTGACGAAAGGGACCCTATGGACCTGAAAGAAAAACATGCGCACCGCCTCGCCATGCTGCAAGGCGTGGAATTTTCGCCGGCCGATATCGATGAAATTCTCGCCGAAGTCGACGACATCGAACGGGTGGTGGCCGAGCTCGAAGAGTTCTGCAAGAACACACCGTGGTTTTCCCAACAAACGCAGCCGGAAGGCGGGAAGGTGTGACCATGGCCGACGGCGACGTTCTCGCAATGAACCTGACCGATCTTTCCTGGCTGATCGCGAGCAAGAAAGTTTCGGCGAGCGAAGTGGTCAGCGCCGCGCTGGCACGGCTTGACCAGTTCGAACCGCAGCTCAATGCGTTCATCACGGTGGATCGCGACGGCGCACTGGCGCAGGCCAAACGAGCGGACGAAGAAATCACCCGTGGCGCTTATCGCGGGCCGCTGCACGGCGTGCCAGTGTCGATCAAAGACCTTTTTGAAACCGCCGGCATGCGCACGACCGGCGGCTCGAAAATCTTTGCCGATTGGATTCCCGAGCACGACTCGGCGCTGGCGGAAAAATTGAAAGCGGCGGGCGCGATTAATCTTGGCAAAACTAACCTCGACGAGTTCGGCCACGGCGGCACGTCGACGCTGTCGCATTTTGGCCCGGTGCACAATCCGTGGAACGTCGAGCGCATCGCCGGCGGCTCGAGCGGCGGCTCGGCGGCCGCGGTGGCTGCCGGCATTGGGCCGCTTTCCTACGGCACGGAGACCGGCTCGTCGGTGCGCCGGCCGGCGTCCTATTGCGGCGTGGTCGGCTTCAAGCCGACCTTTGGCATCATCAGCCGCACCGGATCGTTTCGCGGCGCCTGGAGCCAGGACCACGCCGGATTGTTCGCGCGATCCGTCAAAGACATTTGCCTGGGCTTGGATGTAGTTGCCGGCTTCGACCGGCGCGATCCCGCTAGCGTGCCGCAGGAGACACCGCAGTACGCCGCCCGCCTCGACAGCAACATCAAAGGGCTCAAGATCGGCGTCTTGAGAAATTTTCTCGAAAGCGTCACGCCCAATGTCAAAACTGCGTTCGAAGCGGCGCTCAAGGTTTTCGCCAGCGCGGGCGCCGAGCTCGTCGACTTCGACGTGCCGGAGCTGCGCTACGCGGCGATGACTTCCAATTTCACCAGCTCGGCCGAAAGCGGCGGCATCAATCGCATTTGGTTTCGTCAGCACGCGCACGACTACGTGCCCCATGTGGCGCGTGGCATCGCCGTCGGATTGACCATTAGCGCGTCGGAGTATCTGACCGCGCAGCGGGCGCGCCAGCGCATTCGCGAAGCGGTGCGCGCGGCCTACGATAAAGTTGCGATCATCGCCACGCCGACGACGAGCCGCATCGCGCCGTTATTGTCCGAGGGGCTCAAGGGCAACGGCGATGACGCGCGCCATGTGAGCACCAACCATTCCAACATGCTGCGCTTCCCGAGCATGCTCGGCTTGCCTGGCTGCTCGCTGCCGATTGGCATCAGCCCGGAAAACATGCCGATGGGCGTGCAGCTCGTCGGCAAATGGTTCACCGATCAGACGGTGCTCAATGCAGCGGCGGCGTATCAGAACGAGACCGACTGGCACACGAAGCGGCCGAAGATATGATGGGAGATTGGCCGCAAAAAACGCAAAAGGCGCAAAAAAGATTTTGTGTTGTGTTCGGAACCCGGAGAATTTAACCGCAAAGAACGCAAAGAACGCAAAAAAGATTTGTAGGGGCGGGTTTGAAACCCGCCCTCCGGGTTTTGATTAACCATTAAGATCACAAGATTCAAAGGAACATCGATGTCATTCTGCGCCGGAAGACGCGCCCTGACGAAAAGGTCATGGGCGCGGATATGAAGATTGCGTAGCGCGTCGTAGGGTGGGTTAGCCGGCCGCGGCGTAACCCACCCCCGGCATCGATGGGTATCGCTGCGCTCAACCCATCCTGCGGTTGCTCGAACCACGTAGGGACAGGTCGCGACCTGTCCCTACAAACAATACGGCCGTAGATAACTAGCGGTGCCCCCAGGGCATGACGAATACTTCGGTCGGAGGCGGCAGCTCCGACTTCGCGATGCGCAGGAGCGGCGTGTTGAGCATTTTTACTTTAGGCATGCCCTGCGCGTATTCATGCACCGCCTGTTCCCACCAAAAGTGTTTTGGAATCGCAATTTTCGGCTTGACGAGATAGGTCAGCTCGCGTGCTTCGCTCGGCGTGACGGTGTAGTAGCCGCCGGCGATGGGCACGAGCAGAATGTCGATTTTCCCCATCATCTTGAGCTGATCGGGCGTGAGCACATGCCCCAGGTCGCCCAAGTGGGCGATGCAAATATCGTCGACGCGAAAAACGAAAATCGCATTCTTGCCGCGCTGCATACCGCGGCTTTTGTCGTGATAGGCCGGCACGACGTAGACCGACACATCGCGAATCGTCGTGTAAACTTTTTGCCAGTTCTCGCCGCCCGTTGTCAGGCCATGCAAGATTACCGGCGTGCCGGGCGCCATGTGCACACTGCTGTGCGGTCCGTGTTGGTGGCTGGTGGTGACGATGTGCTGCGGCAGGGTCGGCCGCGGCAGGTCGAAGGCGCCGTGCGGGTCGGTGAGAATCCGCGTGCCTTTCGATGAGGTGATTTGAAACGTCGAGTGGCCGAGCCATTCGACCGTCACCGGCGCGGTTGGCGTGTTGGTCGCCGCCAGGCGCAGCTGCGGCCGCGAGACCACGTCCATCTCGTGGCAGAAGGCAAAGGCGCGCGCCTGCCCGCCGAGTGAGCTTAGCGTCGCGACGATTAGAGCGAAAATGTAGGGTTTGCAGTTCACCGTGCTGCGCGCGTTTTTGCGGTTTCGAGTTTCGGGTTGGGATCCGGACAACCAACAGCCTATTCAGCATCTTGAACCCGAAACCCGAAACCCGGAACGTATTCTAAATCAGTCCCCACTTCCGCCGCATCCACCATTCGACGCTGAGCAAGCCGAGAATGATGCCGAAGGGCCACAAGTTGTTCCACAGCTTGGTTTGGCGCTGCTCGACGATTTCCGACGGCGCGATGGTTTCGAGCTTGGCGGCGATGCGTTCGAGGGTTTTGTCGTTCCACTGGCTTAGCGGAATGAACTCGCCTTTGCTCGCTTCGGCGATTTTCTTTAACAGATCGGGGCGCGGCCGGCCGTCGTCGGTTTCACCGTAGGCGAAGGCAACGCCAAAGCTGGTTTTGTCTTTGCCGAGAACTTTGCCGCCCATGCTGGCTTCGGCTTCGACGCGGTGGGTGCCCTCGCGGGTTGGCGTGAAGTCGGCGCTGTATTCGCCTTCTTCTTGTTCGGATGTCGCCGCGAGCAACGTCGGTTCGCCCTCGGGGCCAAACACGCGGAGCTGCACCGAGGCCTGGCGCGTCGGCAAAAAGTCGTCTTTCAAGACGCGCAGTTTGATCGCGGTTTTCTCGCCCGGCTTGACCGTCGGAATGGCGCGCAATTGAACTTGTTCGAAGGACGGCTCCTGCGCCAGCCAGCGCACGGACTGGCGGATTAATTTTAAGTGGTGCTGCGGCGTCTCTTTGTTGCCGACGGAGATGAAGTTCCAGCGCCAGGCATCATCGCTCAACAACGCCAGCGTCCGCCCCTTGCCGAAGCGGCCGACGGCGAGCAGTGGCGCGCCGGCGCCGTCGCTGCCGGTGGTCAGCAAGACTTCGCCGCGCGCGGCGCGCACGGCGTTGTAGCCATTCAGCGCCGGCAGCTTGCTCCAGGCCTCTTCGTTGCTTTTCGGATCGGGCAGCAAGCGTGTCAGCGGATGGGCTTTGCCGGCCGGAGTCAAGGCCGGCCGCACGGTGGCGGTGTTTTGAAACGTGCCTTTGCCGTCGATTTCCACCGGCAACACTTCGCGCAGCGAGCTTTCGGCGAAGCCGCCGGCATCGAAAGCACGCGGGCCGCCGAACATGGCCAGCGCGCCGCCGTCGCGCACGAAGTCGCGCACGCGGTCGAGATAGACGGGGTTGAAATAGGAGCGATGGGAAAAATCGTCGAACACGACGACGTCGAAATTCTTCAGCTCTTCGTTGAACAAATCGTCGATGGGGAAGGGGATCAAGCTCAAACGATGCTCCGGCACGTCGACGGTGTCGGTGGGCGTGCGCAGAAAAACGAAGGAGACGAGCTCGATCAGCGGGTCCTGCTTTATCGCCATGCGCAGGAATCGATAGTTCCACGCCGGGGAGCCCGACAGCGTGAGCACGCGAATCTTGTCGCGCTGGGCGTCGACTTTAAATTCTTTTTGATTGTTCTGCGCGATCTGTTCGCCGGCCTGCGCCGGTATCTCGACGGAAAAACTGTGCGTGCCGAGCTCCTTGGGCGTGAAGCTGAGGGTGACTTTTTGTTCGAAAGGGTCGGCGTCGACGGCGACCATTTTGCTGGTGATCAAGTTTTTGCCGCGGTAGAAGTTCAGCGGCACGGTTTTGCCTTTGAACGCCGACGCCTGAACGATGACATCAAGCTTGAACTCGCGGCCGCGAAACGCAAACTCGGGCGCGCGCAGCTCGGCGATGCGCACGTCGGCGAAGCTCTCGCTCTCGCCGGCGCCGATGGCGAAGACCGGAACGCGCAGCGCCGGGCTGTGCTCCAGCGATTTCCTTTCGCCGTTGGTGATGCCGTCGGTGAAGAGCACGATGCCGGTCTGCGCCGCGGCGTCTTTGCTGACGCTTTCCAAGATTTCCAAGAGACGCGAGCCTTGGTCCTGGGCCTTCAATTGCGCGAGGCCGGTGGCTGCGATCGGTTCGAGACTCGCACCGAAACGAAAGAGCCGCAGATCGTAGTCGCGGCTGAGCTTTTGAATCGCCGCATCCTGTCCCTCGGTTAGCTTGGCGCGCACGAGATCGAATCGGCTCGGTCCCGATTTGCCGTCGCTGCCCGGTTTGTTGGTGGCGGGAAAGGCCATGCTCTGCGAGCTATCGATCAACACCGTCAGCGGGCGGCGCAATTTAGTCACGCGCTTATCGATGAGAGCTGGCCCGAGGAGAAAGAAAACCAGCACGGAGTAAACGCAGGCGCGCAGGAGCGTCAAGAAGATGCTTTGGCCGAGCTTGAGACGGCGCTTCAAATTGACGAACTGCAGGATCAGCAGGGCCAGCGCCGCGAGCCCTGCGGCGGCGATCATCCAGCCTGGCAGACTGCCTATGAGGTGAAGGTCCTGCATCGCTCAGCGGGTCATGCGCTTGCGGATGAACGGCACGTGGATCAAATCTTCTTTGTAGTTCTCAGTCATGGCGTAGAGAATCAAGTTGACCCCGGTGTGGAAAGCGTCGCGCCGTTGGGTTTCGCCGCCGGGCGTGCACTGGTTGCTCCATTTGCCCAACTGGTCGCGCTCCCAGGCGCCGCTGAGATCGTTGTGGCAATAGATCACCGGCGTCGAGGTGCCCAGCGTGATGCCCTCGAGCTGCGGACTGACGATGCGCACGCCGCCGACGCGGGGTACCAGGTAATAACTGCGCATCGCCGCGTGGCCCACCGGCAGTTTCTTGAATTCGCTGCCGGGCAGTACACGTTGCAGCTCGCGCCGCAGCGACTTGTCGAAGCCATAGCCCTGCTGACCGAGGGCGTCGTCGGCGAGGAGAAAGCCGCCGTAGGAAACAAAGCGGCGCAGCACCTCGACTTCGTCTTGGCTGAACGGCTCGAACTCGTACTTGCCGGCGATGTAGAGAAACGGATAGTTGAACAGATCTTTGTCCTGCAGCGTCGCCTCATGGCGCACGGTCGCCGCCTCGACGCTGGTGCGCGCCATCAACTCTTCCATCAGCGGCGTCACCGACAACGGGTGGGGATTCCAATCGCCGCCGCGATATTTCAGTTGAGCGAAGACAAACTGCAAGTGACGCTTGTCCGTCGGATGGTTCGCGAAAGCGAGCGACGGCACCGCGCTGACTGCGAGCGCACTGTTTGCGATGACTCGAAGAAATTTTCTGCGACGCATAAGAATTACGAATGGATAACGGACAATGAACAATGGATAACGGCAGAATCCAGAGAGCTCGTTCGAAGTTGGTACGGCGCCTTTAGATGCATTGCGAAATTATCCATTATCCATCCTCAATTATCCATTGCTGCTAGAAGCGCTGCGAAAGCCAACTCTCTCCCAACAACGTTACAATAAGCAACACCAGCAGCGGAAGCGCCAGGTCGGTGCGTTGGCCGCCTTCGTTCAAAGCTTCCACCGGGATCACCTCGGTGCGCACCGGGCGGAGTTTTTCTTGCAGCTCGCGCTCGCTGATTTCATCCAATCGCGACTCTAAAAAGGGCGGATTGACGGCGTAGAGCTGCGGTGCGCTGCCTTTGTCGACGCCGGGCGGCAGACTTACGCGATAAATGCCGGCGCGCTCGTTTACTTCGGCGCGCGCTACCGCGCGATCTTTTTCGGCGGCGACGGAAACTTCGGCGCCCAGCTTGTTGGGTTTGGTGACGCGTAAAGTCTTGCCGATCGCAGTGGGCGGCAGGGAGATTTCTTTGGTCTCGCCCACGGCGATGCCGCTGTCGATGGCGCCGCGCTTGCCGCCGGCGAGATGGGCGGTCAGCGATTGTAACAGTGGCAGAAAGGCGGTTTTCAGCGGCAAGTCGCTCCAGTCGCGGTCGGCGCTGGTGGTGACGAAGATCACCCGGCCATTGCCGGATTTCTGTTCGAGCATCAACGGATCGCCGTTGGCGAGCGCGATCAACGTCGATTTGCCGATGGCCGAAGCGCGCGTGTAGCCCCAGACGCGCACTGTCTTGAAAGACTCTAGCAGCAGCGAATCGGTGAAGCCTTGGAGGGCCGGGTGCGTGACGTCGACTTTGTCGATTTTTTCGCCGCTGGCCTCGGGGCCAAATTTTTTATCGCGTAGCTGCGCTGGCAGAAACGACGCGAGTTTTTGGTTGTATTGGTCGGCTGGCAACTTATCGCCGGCGAAAATCAACAAACCGCCGCCCTGGCGCACGAAGCTTTGCAATTTGGCCACCGTCGCATCGGACAGGTTGGCGACGTTGCACAGGACGACCACTTGATAGGACTCCAGCGCCGCCGCCGCCAAGCCGTCTTGAATAATGATCGTCGGCAGAAACAACGAGCTGTCTTTATCGCCGGCGGGGTTCAAAGCTCGGCTCAAGAAAAAAGTCTCGCTCTGCACCAGCGAAGTCTGCGGGTCGCCGTCGACCAGCAGGATCTTGATCTTGTCCTGCACATCGAGGGCGAAGTTGACGCGCGCGTTGCCGGCAAGGCCGTCTTTTTTCAGGGTGATTTGCCCGGTGTGGCCGCCGGCGCCGTCGACCCGGGTTTGAAAATTCACTTTGGTTTCGCCGCGCGGCGGCACGACCGTGAGTTTTTGTTCTTTGTTCTGGCCGTCGATGGTGAGCTGGACCAAAAGCTCTTTGATTTCGCTGTCGCTAAAGTTGGCGACGGTGGTTTCCAAGTTCAATGGCAAGTTGGCGCCGACGCTTTGGCTGGCGAGGCGGACCTCTTTCACCGTGGCGTTGAGCGGCTTCTGTTTGCTGCTCACGCGAATGGTTTTGAGCGGAATCGACGGATCGTAAGTCTTGAGCGACGAAATCGAAAAGCGGTCCCAGCCGGTGAGTCCCATGTCGGTGATCAGGCGGATTTCTTTCTGCCCGGCCGGTGTGTTGAGCAATTCATAGGCTTTGCCCAACGCGGCGTCGAGGTTGGCGCTGCCGTCGGCGATTTCGATCTGCTCCAGCTCTTTAAGCAGAACGTCTTTTTCGGCCTTGAGCCGCAGCGCTTCTTTGCCGGAGATGTCCGTCGCGATCAACGCGGCGCGGTCGCCCTCGTTGAGGCTCGAGATTAACAAACGCGCCGCCTCTTTGGCTTGTCTGAAACCGTCGCCGCCGCCGGCCCATTTCATGCTGAGCGAGTTGTCGAGCAAAATTACCAAGGCCACCGGGCCGCCGCCAGCGAAGAGTCCCGCACCGGTTTGAAAAATCGGATTGGCCAGCAACAGCGCGAGAAAAACCACGGCGAGGGTGCGCAGCGCCAACAGCAGCCAATGGCGCAGCCGATAGCTGCGCGAGATCCGTTTTTGCGATAGCAAGATAAACTTCACGGCGGGGAAGCGAATGCGGTTCAGCTTTCGGCGATTCAACAGATGAATCAAGATCGGCAGCGTGGCCGCGAGTAAGCCGAAGAGGTAGAGAGGCTGGAGAAAAAATACCGACATGGGCGTTTACGTCAATCCCACAGCCATCGCGACAAGTCGAGCGAGATAAAACCCTTCCGGAATGAAGGCAACAGATTTTCGCCTTGACGCCGCAACCGTAGGGGCGAACGGCTGGTCGCCCCTTTTGTGCGAATGGCACTGCGGGGGTCGAAAGCTGGTACCGTGCTCCGTGGACGCGGTCCGAGAGATTTGCGCTGATGCCTTCGCTCCTCCAGAGTTCCACCCCAATCGCTACGGTCCTGCCTCCGATGTGCATTCCGATTCTGCTGAAAATTCCCTCGGAGTCCTTCGACAAGCTCAGGACGAACGGAATCGGAGCTGAACCCTCTCAACAAGAATCCGTTCATGCTGAGCCCGTCGAAGCATTCCCAAGGTTTTTCGGCACGATCAAACACATCTCCCGCCTATCCCCGCCAACTCAAATAACTCGCCAGTGCCTGGTCGAGCGGCGTCGACGTCGAAATCAATTGATAGTCGATGATGCTGTCGTGGCACTCCTTGCGCATTTGCGTAACAAACTCCTCGACGACCTGCTTGTAAGTAGCGCGGATGGTTTTCGGATCGGCGATGACTTTGAGATTTGCTTCCTCTAAGTCCTCGAACAGAATATTGCCGTCGAAGGGCAGATCGAGCTCCGCTTGGTCGAGAATATGAAAGACAATCACGTCGTTGCCTTTGAAACGAAACAGCCGCAGTCCTTTGAGGATTTGCTCGGGTTCATCGAGCAGGTCGGAGACTAAAACCACCAGGCCGCGCCGTTTGATCTGCCCGGCGATGTCCTCGAGAATTTTCCCGATGTTGGTGTCGCCCTTGGGGCGGCGCTGCTCCAACGCGCCGACGATTTGCGTCATGTAATCGCGCTTGGCGCGCGGCGGCAAAAACGATTCTAACTTATTAGAAAAAGTCACCACGCCGGCGGCGTCTTGCTGTCGCAAAATCAAATAAGCCAGCGAGGCGATCAGGGTGCAGCCGTAGTCGAACTTGCTGATGCCGTCCGAGGCGTAGTCCATCGATGCGCTCGAATCGAGGACCAAATGGGCGCGCAGGTTGGTTTCGTCCTCGTATTCTTTGATCATGTAGCGGTCGAATTTGCCGAGCGCTTTCCAGTCGATGCGGCGGATTTCGTCGCCGGGGGAGTACTCGCGATGAGCTTCGAACTCGACGCTGAAGCCCTTGGCGCGGCTCTTGTGGATGCCCGACATGATGCCCTCGACGACCCAACGGGCGCGCAGCGACAGGTTGGAAATACCCGCCAGGACTTTGGGGTCGAAATAGTTCTTGTTGTCGGTTGCCGCGGCCATTCGAGAATTTAACCTCTACCACTGGGCCTTATGAGAATCTAGCAAGCATAGTGAGCCAAGAACGACCTCGGAATTATAGCATCTCCGCGGAATAAATGTCCGCCAAGCGATCGTCGTCGGTCCGTCTTGTTCGATGCCCTCCCAGAGTGATATGGCCTGCCCATGGATGCCGCGGGACCGCAAGCTTTGGAGCACGTCAAAGTCTTGGAACTTGCCGGCTGTGAAGGCGAGTACTGCGGCAAACTGCTCGCCGATCTGGGCGCCGATGTGATCAAAGTCGAGCCGCCGCAGGGGAGCCCGTGCCGGCGCGAGCCGCCGTTCGTTAACGATCAGCGCGGGCCGGAGCGGAGCCTGCACTTTCTCTACTTTAACGCTAATAAGCGCGGCATCACGGCCGATCTCGACACCGCACAAGGCCGCGAGAGGGTTCTCCGGCTGGCGCAAAACGTCGATGTGCTGATCGAAAGCGCACCGCCCGGAAGTCTGTCGGAAATCGGTCTGGGCTACGACGATCTTCGGCGCATCAACTCACGACTCATCTACACATCGATCACCGGCTTCGGTCAAAGCGGCCCTTATCGCGACTATCGCGCCAACAATCTGGTCGCCTTCGCCATGGGTGGGCTCATGTACGTGAGCGGCAAGCCCATGGCACCGCCGGTCAACGCACCGGGGCAACAAGCACATCTTGTCGGTGCGGCGCACGCGGCGATGGCGATCCTGATCGCGCTTTGGCATGTCCGCCACGGCGGCCAGGGGCAGCATCTCGATGTTTCGATGTTCGACTGTCTTGCGGCCATGGAAAATCTCATCTCGCGCTCAGCCAATGTCGGCGGCCATCCGCGCCGCGAGGGCAGTCAGCACCGCTTCGCCACGCCGGGGACGATCTATCGCTGCCGGGATGGCTTCGTCCATATGTTCGTGACCAACTCACAGGTGGGCAGCTGGGAGCGCTTTCTCGATTGGCTGGGAAAGCCAGAGGCGCTTGCCGGCGCAGAGTTCAAAGACTCGGTCTATCGGCGCAAACATGTCGCGGTGGTCGACCGCGTGGTCGGCGAGTTCGTCAGAGATCTGCCCAAGCAAACTGTCTTCGAGGCGTTGCAAGCGCGCCACATCCCGTGCGCGCCGGTGAACACGCCGCTGGATTTCGTGCGCGATGAGCATGTTCGCGCGCGCGGTTTCGTTATCGGCGCGGTTCATCCACAACATGGGCGCATGGAATTTCCGGGGCCGGCCTTCAAGATCGATTCCTGGCGCCTACGCAAACACGCACCGGCAATTGGCGAGGACAATGAGGCGATCTTGGGGCGCATGCACTTGAAAGAATCGGCACCCGCCCATTTCCAGAATGCACTGGTGACAATGTTGTCGCCGAGTGCGCTGCCGCTGAGTGGCATTCGCATCGCCGACTTCACCCACATGGTCGCTGGCCCCTACGGCACCATGCAGCTGGCTTACTTCGGTGCCGAGGTCATCAAAGTCGAGTCGACGGTGCGGCCCGACCTGTGGCGCATTCGCGAGGGCAACAAAGACGTCGAAGCGTCGCTGCCGTTCGCCGACCACAACAAGAACAAGCTCTCGGTGACGCTGAATCTCAAAAGCGCAGAAGGCAGAGAGCTGGCGCGCCGTTTGATCGCGCGCAGCGACGTGGTGGTGGAAAATTTCAGCGCCGGCGTGATGGAGCGCTTTGGTTTGGCCTACGATGATTTGAAGGCGATCAAACCCAACATCATCATGATCCGCCTGCAAGGCTTGGGCAGCAGCGGGCCGCGCAAGGACTACGTCAGTTGGGGGCCCAGCCTGATGCCATTTGCCGGCGTGTCGCATCTTTGGAACCACCCCGACGATGGCGCGCCGGTGGGCTCGCAAACATCTTATCCCGACTACATTGTGTCGATTCACATGGCCTACGTCCTGCTTGCGGCGCTGCATCAGCGGCAGAACACCGGCACCGGCCAGCTCATCGATATCGCCCAAAGCGAAGTCACCGCTTCGCTGATCGGCCCGGCGCTGCTCGATGCCTTGGTGCATCAGCGCGTGCCGCAGCCGCTCGGCAATCGCAGCGAGACGAGCGCACCCCATGGCTGCTACCCGTGCCTAGGCGATGATGAGTGGTGCGTGATCTCAGTCGCTGACGACGACGAATGGACGCGCTTCTGTCGCGCGACAGATAACGAAGCGCTGCGGCGCGATGGGCGGTTCGTGACGGTGTCGCTGCGCGTTACCAACCGCGACGCGTTGGATGTGCTGATCTCAAGCTGGACACGAGCCCGCGGCGCTCAAGAAGTCATGGAGATATTGCAACGAGCGGGAGTAAAAGCCGGCCGCGTGTCCAATGGCACCATGCTCGCCAAGGACGCCCATCTTCGGGCGCGCGGCTCGATCATCGAGCAAGAGCATCCGCGCCAGGGTCGCTTAACGCTCCCCGGCGTCGTCGTGAAGTTTTCGCAAACCCCGGGCGAGCTACGGCGCCATGCGCCTTTGCTCGGTCAGGACAATGATTACGTCCTGCAAGAGCTCTTGGGTTTGTCGGCGGAGGAAATCCGCCGGCTGCGCGAGGCGGGAGCTTTTTGATGCGCACCAGGATACCGTCTCACGCCGATTGTAATTTATGCCAAAGTTGTGGCTTGAGACCGGTGACGCTCCGAGGGGGTCCCGGTCAAGCGATGATCCAAGCTCCGACCACGTCTTTTCGAAGGAGGACACGAAGTACACGAAGGTAAGAAAAGAGTCTTTCCGAACTTCGTGTCGCTTCGCGATCTTCGTGGTGAAAAATAAAGGAAGCGCCATGAAAGCTGCGTTTATTAACAATCCCGGCGATCCCGACGCGCTGGTTTACGGCGATCTGCCGGAGCCGGAGATCGGCGCCGAAGATTTGCTTGTTAAAGTGCGGGCGACCTCGCTCAATCGCCGCGATGTGTTCGCCCGGGAGGCCTCGCATGGCGTCAAGCCTTCGCTGCCCTATATTCCTGGCTTGGAAGTGGCGGGTGAGGTGGCGCGCGTCGGTGCGCGGGTAAACAATTTCAAAATCGGTGACGCGGTCATCGCGCGCTCGCGTACCGGCGCCTATGCCGAGTACACGCGCGTGCCGGCGTTGGACGCTTACCCGAAACCCGAGTGGATGTCCTTCGAAGAGGCGGCCTGCATTCTGGTTGCGTTCTCCAGCGCCTGGAACATGCTGATTCGCCGCGCCGGGCTGCAGCCCGGCGAAGACTTGTTGGTCATGGCCGCCGGCAGCGGCATCGGCAGCGCTGCTTTGCAAATCGGCAAGCTCGCCGGCGCGCGCGTCATTACGACGGCGAGCACCAATGACAAATTGGCCAAGGCGAAAGAGTGGGGCGCCGACGATGGCATCAACTACCGGGAGTTCCCGCAGTTCAGCAAAAAAGTTCGCGAACTAACCCGCGGTGAGGGCGTGCATGTGCTCTTCGAACACATCGGCGCGCCGGTCTGGAAGGAATGTTTCGCCAGCCTGCGCAATGGCGGCCGCTTTGTTAACTCAGGCGTTACGGCCGGCCATTGGGTCGAGCTGCACCTCGGTCAGCTTTGGACTCGGGAACTGTCGCTGCTTGGCACTCGCATGCGCCCGCGTGAAGACATGCCGACGATCATGAAGCTCGTCAACGCTCGCAAGCTGCGCGGCGTGGTGTCGCAGGTGTTTGCCCTCGCCGAGGCGGCGCAGGCCCACCAGGTGATGGAACGGAGCGAGTTCTTCGGCAAGATTGTTCTGGTGCCGTGATCGCTGCCTTGTGTATCTTTAGTCCCAAACCGACAAATCATTTGCTTGTTGTTACGTTCCGTTGCGGAGGCAGTGTTGGCAACGACATTCCGTACGGTGTCATGCTGAGCGAAGCGAGGCATCTGCTTGTTCGTCCGGCGCAATCGGCAGATTCTTCGCCTTCGGCTCAGAATGATAATCGTGAAGGTCGCCAGCAGTGATGATTTCACCCTGCTCGAAGGCCTTGATCCGCCGCTCTCTAAATTCGTGAAGGCGTTTCCGCATCTTGTCGGTTTAGGGTTAGTTCCGCCGCGACCAACCTCATCGAAACCGCAAATTGTAGCTACCGACAAAATGTTCTGTTAGCATGAGCAACTTTTTAAAGGGTTTGACGTTTGGATATCGCGCTCGAAATTCTCCCCCAAGTCTTGGTGGATGGTTTGGTGCTGGGCTTCATGTACGCCCTGATCGCGCTGGGGTACACCATGGTCTACGGCGTGCTCGAGTTTATCAATTTCGCCCATAGTGAGATCTTTGTGCTCGGCGCGTTTGTCGGCGTCGAGATTCTTTTCATGCTGGAAAGCTCGGGGAACTTGACGGTTTTACACCCGGCGTTTGTGCTGGCTCTGATTGTGATGGCGGCCATGGCGATCAGCGGCTTGGCCGCGATGGCACTTGAACGGGTCGCTTACCGGCCGCTCATGGGCGGGCCTCGTCTGGTGGCGCTGATCTCGGCGATTGGCGCGTCGTTTTTATTGCAGGACGGGCTGCGCTTGTTCGAGAGCTTGTGGCGCAACACTTTCTACTTGACCTATCCCACCATGGCGGCGCTCGACCGCGCGGTGCCGCTGTCGGCCAATCTCACCGTGCCGGTGAAATCGCTTTTGGTCATCGGCACGGCGCTGGCGATGCTGGTCGGGCTGTATCTCTTCGTCAATCGCACGCGCATGGGCGCGGCGATCCGCGCCGTGGCGCAGGACCCCGATACCGCGTCGCTGATGGGCGTGCCGGTCAAGCGCGTGATCGCGCTGACGTTCTTCGTCGGTGGCGCCATGGGCGGTCTCGCCGGTGTCTTATTCGGACTTCATTATAGTTTGGTCAACCCTTACAGCGGTTTCTTCCCGGGGTTGAAAGCATTTACGGCCGCTGTGCTGGGCGGCATCGGCAATATTCCCGGCGCCATGTTGGGCGGGCTGCTGCTTGGCACGCTCGAAGCGTTGGCGGCGTCTTACCTGTCGATCTTCACCGACGGGGCGTTTGGCGCAGAATATAAAGACGTCGTCGCTTTCGTCGTGTTGATTCTGATTCTGATCTTTCGCCCCAAGGGGCTGCTCGGCGAAAAAGTGCGGGAGGAGCGCGCGTGAGCATACCCGTCGCTACCGCCGGCTTGCTCGTCTACATCGCCGCCACCTGCGCGCTGGTTTACGTTTTTCCGCAATCGGTGCTGGCTTTTCTGTTGTTCGAAGCTTCGCTGTTTTTCGTTTACGTCGGCGAAATTCCAACCAGAGTGAAACTCGCCCTCGGCGCGCTGCTATTGCTCGTGTTGATGCCGGCGTTGGGTGTGGTCAATCCCTACTACTTGGAAATCGCCGTGCAGGTGGGCATCTACGTCGCGCTGGCGTTGGGCTTGAACATCGTCGTCGGGTTCGTAGGCTTGCTCAATCTCGGCTTTGTCGCCTTCTTCGCCATCGGCGCTTATCTCTGGGCAATTTTCGGCTCGCCCCAGGCCAATCAATTTATCGCCGGCGGACTTTTTCCGCTGTCGGCTGGTTGGTTCTTTATTTTTCTTTTGCTCAGCGTGGTCGTCGGCGCCGCCACCGGCGTGCTGCTTGGCCTGCCGGTGCTACGTCTGCGCGGCGATTATCTCGCCGTGGTGACGCTGGGTTTTGCCGAAGTGGTGCGCGCGTTGGTCAACAACCTCGATAAGCCGATCAATCTCACCAACGGGCCGCGCGGCATCACGCCGATCACCAAACCGCCGCTGTTTTTTCAGCCATTGCTCGACGTTCTGGGAATCCAAGTCACGCCGGCGCAGCTTTATCCGCTCTATTTTTATTTTCTCGTGTTGGCGCTGGCATGCGTTATCGTCATCGTCACGCGCCGCCTCGAAGAGTCGCGCATCGGCCGCGCCTGGAAGGCGATTCGTGAAGACGAGATCGCCGCCTCGGCCATGGGGATTCCGGTGGTCAAGATGAAGCTCGTCGGCTTTGCCGTCGGTGCGTCGTTTGCTTCCGCCGTCGGTGTTTTGTTTGCCGCCAAGCAGGTGTTTATCAATCCCGAGAGCTTTACGTTCATGGAATCCATCGGCGTGCTCGCCATGGTCATCTTGGGCGGCATGGGCTCGGTGCCCGGCGCGATCCTCGGCGCCACCGGTGTGACCGTGTTGAACCTGCAGCTCTTAAAAGGTTTATCGTTGTGGCTGAACGGTTTGCGCCAGAGCGGCGCGGTGTTGTCGATTCCGCTGCTCGGCGACTTTGCCTGGAGCCAACTGCCGGCGCAATTCGAGCCGGCAAAGTATGAGCGCATGGTGTTCGGCTTGATCTTGATCGTCATGATGATCTTTCGGCCGCAGGGGTTCTTGCCGCCGCAGAGGAAGAGATGAAGAGCTGGAGTGATGGAATGTTGGAGTATTGGGTTTTGACATGGCACTTCTCGAACTGACGAACATTTCCAAGCGCTTTGGCGGCTTGCAGGCCTTGAGCCGCGTCAACCTCGCCATCGAGGAGGGGATGATCGCGTCGTTGATCGGCCCCAACGGCGCCGGCAAGACCACTTTATTCAACACCATGACCGGGCTTTACATTCCCGACGGCGGGGAGATTCGTTTCCAGAGTCGTTCGTTGATCGGTTTGAAGCCGGACAAGATCACCAGCGTCGGCATTAGCCGGACGTTTCAGAATATTCGCCTGTTCGGCCATATGACCGTACTGGAAAATATTCTGGTCGGTATGCATGCGCGCTTGCCGACCCGTTTTGCCGAAATACTGCTGCACACGCGCGGCTACCTGGCGCGCGAAGCGGAGGCGCGCCGCAAGGCCATGGCGCTGATGGAATTGACCGGTTTGAGCGGCCGCGAAGACGAATGGGCGCATCAGTTGTCCTACGGCGATCAGCGTCGCTTGGAAATCGCCCGTGCTCTAGCGGCGGAGCCTAGGCTGCTGCTGCTCGACGAGCCCACCGCCGGCATGAACACGACGGAAGCGCAGTCGTTGATGGCGCTATTTAAAGAATTGCTGGCGCGCCACGTGCGCGCGATTCTTTTGATCGAGCACAACATGCGCGTCGTCATGGGAGTTTCCGACAACGTGCATGTGCTCGACTACGGCGAAAAAATTGCCGAGGGCGTCCCCGAAGAAGTGCAGAAGAATCCCCGAGTCATTGAAGCCTACCTCGGCGCCTGGGCGGAGCCTCCTCGCTGACGCTCGAATTCCAAATTACAGATTGCAGAGTTCAGGATTCGATGCTGAAAGTTAATAACGTCCACGTCTATTACGATGCGATTCACGCGCTCAAGGGTGTGTCCTTCGCCATCGAAAAAGGCGAGCTGGTCACATTGCTCGGCGCCAATGGCGCCGGCAAAACCACGACGTTGAAGACTTTGTCGGGATTGCTCCGGCCGCGCGCAGGCAGTGTCGAGCTCGAAGAGAGATCGTTGGCGGGGGTGGAGCCCCACGAAATCGTCCGGCGCGGCGTCGCGCATGTGCCGGAAGGTAGGAAAGTCTTTCCGAGATTTACGGTCTTGGAAAATTTGCAGATCGGCGGCTACACGCGGGCGAAAAATAGTCTTGGGCCGGAACTCGACTTTGTTTTCCAGATGTTTCCGCGTCTCAAAGAACGGCAGAAACAATACGCCGGCACACTGTCCGGCGGCGAGCAGCAGATGCTCGCCATCGGCCGGGCGCTAATGGCCAAGCCGCGGCTGCTGCTGCTCGACGAACCGTCCATGGGACTGGCACCAAAAATCGTCGAGCAGATCTTGGAGAACATCAAAGCCATCAATCGTGCCGGTGTGACGGTCTTATTGGTCGAGCAAAACGCCGCCATGGCGCTGGCAATCTCGCATCGCGGCTATGTCTTGGAAACCGGCTCGGTAATCCTGGAAGGGACGGCGGCGGAGTTGGCGGGCAATGATTTGGTGCGGCAAGCGTATCTCGGGGGCTAAAAAATCTTCACCACGAAGACACTAAGGGCGCGCAGCGCCTTTTGTGTTTCCTTGTGATCTTTGTGGTTCGACTCTCTTATCCGAGGTCGGTTGCGGCTCCACCACACTGGGCTCTTTGTGGTTAAATCCCGTGCCCGATTCGGTTGCGGCTGCCGCGTTGAGTCCTTGGTGGTGAATCCCAATGGCTTCCAAATTCACGACGCTCGGGGTAGGCTAACCCAACATGCAATATCGCACACAACAATTTAGCTTCGGTGGCGGCGAGCTGACGCCGGCAGTCAAGTTCTTGTTGATCGCCAATGTTGCGGTGTTTGTCGCGCAACTGGTGTTGCCCGACTGGGTGATTTCGCTATTTGGCCTGGTGCCGGCGTTGGTTTGGGACAGGGCTTATCTGTGGCAATTGTTTACCTATCAGTTCTTCCACGGCGGGCTGTCCCACATTCTGTTCAACATGCTGGCGCTCTGGATGTTCGGCGGGACTTTGGAAAATCGCTGGGGCAGCGAGTTTTTTCTCAAATATTATTTCGTCTCGGTGTTGGGCGGTGGCATTTTGAATACACTGCTTTTGCCGGGCCAAGTGGCGCCGAGCATCGGCGCGTCGGCGGGCATCTATGGCCTGCTCATGGCTTTTGCGCTGATCTACCCCAATCAGATTATCTATTTTTATTTCTTGTTCCCGATGAAGATGAAGCACTTCGTTTGTATCATCGGCGGCATTGCGCTCTATTCAGCCATTAGCTCGGGCCAGAGCGGCATCGCTCACTTGGCGCATCTGGGCGGCATGGCGTTCGGCTATCTCTATCTGCGCGGCGGCAAAGGCTTCAACATCAGTGAAAAGATCAAAGACTATCAAGATCGTCGACGCCTGGCGCGGCTCAAGAAGAAATTTCAAGTCATCCCCGGCGGCAAGGACGACGACTCCAAGCCGACGCTTCACTAGGCGGGAACACCGTTCAACCCCTCGATACGAGACCTGCGGTCTCTACTCGGGGCATCGGATGTTTCTATCGATTTGTAGTTGTGCGCCCCGCGAAATTGGCCCTGCTTGCCAGGTCGCGACCCATGCGCAGAGCGCTTTCTTTGCCTTGATAATAACCGGGTAGCTTGGTCAGTGGGCGATATCCTAACCGTTCATAAAAACTCTGCGCAGCGATGTTGTCGGTGCGCACCTCCAACTCGATATTAAACGTGCCTGCCACCAGAGCGCATTTTTCTAACCATTGTAATAGCTGACCGCCGATGCCAGTGCGCTGAAACTCCGGTTTGACGGCGAGCAGGTCTAAGTGGGCATCGTTGGCGCCGTAGCGCATGATGGCAAAGCCGATGATCTTTTCCTCGGCGCAAGCGACCAACACGTTGACGTTCTTGGCGTGAATGCTGGCGGAGACGCGCGGCGAACGCCAGCGCCAATCGAGGCCGTACTCGATCAAATCGCGCGACATGGCGGCGATGGTTGCGGCGTCCGCTTGGCGCGCCAGGCGAAGAGAGATGTCTGTGTTTGTCATCGGCTTTCACCGTAGCGCCGGTCGTTCGGGTTAATCAAGAGGGTTCCCCGAGATCAACAGAGAAGGAACCACGAAACACCCAGCGCGGAGAGCCGCAACCAAAGAAAAGAATAGCCGCAAAAAACGCAAAAGGCGCAAGAAAGAATTTCGACGCAGGGGGCGGGTTTTAAACCCGCCCTTCCGACCTACACAATTTGTCCTCTCCGATCTTATTTTCCTTCACCGAACTCGGTGTCCTCCGTGCCTCTGTGGTGAGTCTGAATTCGGTTTGACAGTTTTCACTGCAAAATAGTACGTAGCGGCTGGGCTTGCTCCGATCGATGCGACTCAAGAGAGGAATATCCATGGCCAACACCAGCGCCGATTTGGTTTTCAAAAACGGTCTTGTCGTCACGCCTTCGAGCACTATCGAAGGCGGCGTCGCCGTTGTCGGCGGCAAGATCGCTGCCGTGGGTGCCGACGCTTTTCTGCCACCGGCCGAGCGCGTGATCGATCTCAACGGCAAGCATCTGATCCCCGGCGTGATCGATCCCGAGTGTCATCTGGGCAGCCACCGGCCCCTGGCTGATGATTTTCAGAGTGAGACGCGTGCTGCCGCCGCGGCGGGTGTGACGAGCTGGGGGATGATGCTGCTCAGCGTCATGATGACCGGCGGTGCCGACAAGATAAAAGGTCCGGGGGACATTCCGAGCTTCACCAAGGCGCTGCCGTATTATTATGAAGCGTCGGGCAGCGCCGCCATCGATTTTTTTCTCAGTCCGATCATCAGCACCGACGAGCAGGTCGCGGAAATTCCTTGCCTCGCCAAAGAGCACGGCATGAGCTCATTCAAACTGCATTTGCAGATGCAAGGTCCTTGGAAGCCATCGTGGCCGGGTTATGCGTTTGACGACGGCAGTATTTTCTCGGTCTTTCAACACGTCGCCAAATTGGGCGCGCCGGCGATTGCGCTTTTGCATTGTGAAAATTGGGAGATAGCTCAGCTTTTACAGAAACAATTGATCGCCGCCGGCCGTACCGAAATGGGCGCCTGGGACGATCGCTCGCCGGCGTTTACCGAAGCGGGGCACGCGCGGACTTATCTATACTATGCAAACGTCGCGCGCTGCCCAGTTTATGTCGTTCACTGCACCTGTGTGGAAACAGTCGCAGAAATCGAAAAAGCCCGGGCCGAAGGCTTGACGGTTTACAGCCAGATCGGCAGCCACTATCTGGTGCTGCACAAAGACGCCTGGAAGATCAACGTGCCGCTGCGCGATCGTTCGACGCATGACGCGCTCTGGCGCGCGCTCGCGTCCGGCTCCATCGATTGCACCGGCAGCGATCACGTGGCGCATACGCGCACGCGCGAGTCGATGACGACCGACAGCGTTTTCACGACGATCAGCGGCTTTCCATCACGCGTGGAAGGCATGCTGCCAATGTTGTTGAGCGAGGGTGTCAACAAAGGGCGCTTAACGATGGAACGATTGGTGCAAGTGTCGAGCGAAAATACCGCGCGCGTATTTGGCTTGTATCCGAAGAAAGGTGCGATCATTCCCGGCGCCGATGCCGATCTTGTTGTCGTCGATCTCAAGCGGCGCGCAACGATCACCAAGCAATTGCTACACACGATTACACCCTGGTCGGTTTACGAGGGTTGGGATGTGACCGGTTGGCCGGTGATGACGGTGGTCCGCGGCCATGTCGTATCGGAATGGCCGGACGGTGCGGCGCGCGCCAACGTGACTAAGGAATCCATCGGGCAGTATCTCAAGCGGCGAGTGCCTGGCGCGGTTTAATCAAGAACCAAACTGCAGATAGCCGCTCACGTCATTCGCTTCGCTCGGCAACGAGTAAGCACTTAAAGTCAATCGAGCGGAAATCGCATCGCCTCATTGCAAACACGATCATGGAACAGCTTTCCAGCACACCCGAAGCCGAAACGAGAAACCGTAAACCCCTAGAACAGCTTCGTAGATCCCAAACGACTACTTAGTGTAGACAGGCAAATATGAAAGGAGGTCGTCCCATGCGATTTATGGTCATCGTCAAAGCGACTAAAGATTCCGAAGCGGGAGTGATGCCCAGCGAAACACTTCTCGCCGGCATGGGCAACTACAACGAGGAGTTGGTTAAAGCCGGCATCATGCTGGCAGGTGAGGGCCTTCAGCCAAGCTCTAAAGGTGCGCGCGTGCGCTTTTCCGGCAACAAGCGCACCGTGATCGACGGGCCGTTTACTGAGACGAAAGAGCTGATCGCCGGCTTCTGGATCTGGCAAGTAAAGTCCAAAGAAGAAGCCATTGAATGGGTCAGGCGCTGTCCCAATCCCCACGATGAAGAATGCGAGATCGAAATCCGGCAAATCTTCGAAGCGGACGATTTCGGCACCGAGTTCACGCCGGAGTTGCGCAAGCGAGAAGCGGTGATTCGCGCTCAGACGATGGGGCTGGGAACGCCGCGATTTGAGCAAGGCAGAGCGATGAGCATCACCGGTTTAAATGAAAGCTACTCGTTCGAGAGCCGCGTCAAGATTCCGGTGCAGTGGGAGCGCTTTGTGCAGCATCTCGGCAAAGTGCCGGGACAAGTGGGGAAGAATTCTTACGGCGTGTGCTGGAACTTTTCCCCCGGAAAAGGATTTGATTATCTCACTGGTGTCGAAGTCAAGGAAGACAGCAAGTTGCCCACCGACTTTCGAGCTGTGCGTCTCGCTGCCCAGGAATATGCCGTCTTCACACACAGCGAGCACGTTTCTGCCATCGGAAACACCATTGACAAAATCTGGAATAGCTGGGTGCCCCAATCGGGCTTGAAGCCGGCAAACGCGCCGGCCTTCGAGCGCTACACCGAGGGATTCAATCCGCAGACCGGCATGGGCGGCATGGAGATCTGGATTCCGCTCGAAGCATGATCTAATCAGTAAACAGGCAGGTCCATCATGAATATCGCGCTGTGGATCATACAAGCATTGCTCGCCGCGCTGTTTATTTTCGCCGGCGCTTCGAAATTCACCATGCCGATGGAGGAAATGACCAAACAGATGCCGATGCCCGCCTGGTTTCTCTATTTCATCGGCATTTGCGAGATCCTTGGCGGGCTTGGTTTGGTTCTGCCGTGGTGGTTGCGCATCAAGCCTGGGCTCACGCCGCTGGCGGCTGCAGGTTTGCTGATCATCATGAGCGGTGGCGTGGCGGTTACGCTTATGACACCAGACCGCGCGATGGCAGTCATACCGGCGGTGGTTGGAATTTTCTTAGCGTTTGTTGCCTGGGGGCGAGGCATTAAGGGCGTGAGGTAAGACTGATCGAATTAGGGGAGGATCCTATGAACTACGTCGATGGTTTTGTGCTGCCGGTGCCAAAGAAGAACCTGGCTGCGTACCGCCGTATGGCGCAAATAGCTGCGAAGGTCTGGCGTGAGCATGGCGCGCTTGAATACGTCGAGTGCCTCGCCGACGACGTGAAGGCCGGCACGTACACGTCGTTTCCGCAGAGTGTAAAGTTAAAACCCGGTGAAACGGTTATCTTCGCCTACGTCGTCTACAAGTCGCGCGCCCATCGGGATAAAGTCAATGCGAAGGTGATGAAAGATCCGCGCATCGTGAAAATGATGGGCGAAAAGCACCCCTTCGAGAAAGACTTTATGAAAAAGGCGTTTCACCTACTCATGGACATAGACAAGATGGTTGGCGGTGATTTCGAGAAAGGTCTAGCGCAACTAAAAACAGTCACAGAATCTTCCCCGAAGCCGTAGGGGCGACCGGCTGGTCGCCCTCCTCACGTTCAATGAATCCATCGTTGGAGTCTGCCGATTCAGAACCCTACATCTACGTTCAACAAGCCGCACAACTGAACGCGCTGGTGGCGCGCCTTGCCAAAGTCGAGCGAGTTGCGCTCGACACCGAGGCCGACAGCCTGCACAACTATTATGAGAAAGTTTGCCTGATCCAGCTTTCGCTGAACGGCGATCACTACCTGGTCGATCCGCTCTGCGGCCTGGATCTAACTGAATTCGCCGAAGCGCTTGCCGACAAGCCGCTGGTCTTGCATGGCGCGGATTACGATCTGCGCATGCTGCGGATTAATTTTAACTTTCGCCCACGCGCCGAAGTCTTCGACACCATGATTGCAGCGCAGCTCTTGGGCTTCGAGCAAATAGGCTTGGCGGCGCTGATCGAGAAGTATTTTCAAGTTATCATCGGCAAAGAGGGACAGAAGTCCGATTGGTCGCAGCGGCCCTTGAGCGAGAAGCAGCTACGCTATGCGGTGAACGACACCCGCTATCTCATCCAACTCGCCGAGATTCTCACGACTGAACTGAACGAGCGCGGCCGACTAGCGTGGCACAAGGAGAGTTGTGCCGCGATGGTGGAAACCAGCGGACGCGATCGCGTGCGCGATCCCGACGACGTTTGGCGGCTCAAAGGCTCGGGAAAATTCACGCATCGGCAGCTCGCTTACCTGCGCGAGATCTGGCAATGGCGCGAGGGCCGTGCGCAGCGTGCCAATCGGCCGCCGTTCAAGATATTTGGCAACGAGCAAATATTTCAACTCGTCCAATGGGCCGATGCCAACCCTGGTGCGCCGCTCGATCAGGGACCGAAGCTGCCGCGCAATATCCGCGACCATTTGCTACGCACCCTGGATGAGGCGGTGGCGCGTGTTGCAGCGCTGGCACCGGAGCAGTGGCCCGAGCGGAAAAAGTTCGAACGGCCGGAACCGCCGAGCGCGGAAGTCACAAAGAGAATCGAGCTGCTGCGCACCACGTGTGGCGAAATTGCCAAAGAGTTAGGAATCGCCGCAGCCACTCTGGCGCCACGCGCCGCCCTGGAAGCGATCGCGCGCAAGCCATCGCGATCGATTGAAGAGACGATGGCGACGGGCAATCTTTTGCGTTGGCAGGCGGAGCTGATACAAGGCGCGGTGGGAAAATGTATTGCGAAGGTTTGATTACCCGCCCAAAATTAACACTCCCACTTCTTATCCTCGGTGCACCGGCCGCACCGGATCTTTAAACTCACCGTTGAACGTGTAGAACGCCTTCGGTCGCTCGTGCGGTTGGACCCCTTGTATCATCGGCTCGTTCTTCGCCGCATCTCGGATGACGCCATCGGATCTGCGCCGCGCTCGGCGCGTGTCATGTTCTCTTCGAGCAACCGGCGCTGGTAAAAACCTTTTTGGAAATTGAAGGCACGGCGAATTTTTCGTGGAACAGAGTCGCCGACGCAAGTTTGGTGCAGGAGGTCTTGCAAAGAGGACGGTAGATCGCCTCACGCCTAAACCGGTTAGCAAGGCCATTCTCTAGCAGCCCGCGGTTCGTGATATAAGGTTTCTCGATGGATCAGAAAGAACGCTCAGCCCTAACAAGTTGGATCACGCAGGCCGGGTTGGCAGGGCTGAGCGAAGCGGCCATGCTGACCGAGTTTTGCGAACGGGTGTCTGCGCTCGGTGTGCCACTGGCGCGCGCCAACATCGTCATCGACACGCTCCATCCCGTTTATCGTGGCCGCGCGTTCACTTGGAAGCAGCAGACGCGTCATACAGCGTTGACCGAGTACGGCCGTGAGGACAAACTGCGTTGGGAGTGCAGTCCCTTCTACGTTCTAGAGCTTTACGAAGAACCCTTGCTGCGGCGCCGGGTCAACGCAGAGACAGCCAAGGAGTTCCCGATACTTGCCGATCTTTTGCGCGATGGCATGACCGACTATCTCGCTATCGCCAATCGTTTTGCCGCTGCGGGAGTGATTGGCAACATGGACTGCATCTACTCTTCCTGGGCGACCGATGCGCCGGGCGGCTTCGCCGATGCACACATTGACGACCTGACGCGGCTGGTGCCGTTGGTTGCATTGACCATGAAAGCGGCGTCGCTGACGCGCATTGCCGGGACGCTGGTGGAGACTTATCTTGGCCGCGATGCCGGGCGAAAAGTCTTGCAGGGACGCATAGAACGGGGCGTTGCCGAGCGGATTCAAACGGTGCTCTGGTTCAGCGATCTACGCAACTACGCCCGCGTCAGCGATACGGCGGCGCCGGAGCAGATTATTCCGTTGTTGAATGAGTATGCGGATGTGATTCTTTCTGCGATTCATCAATTCGGCGGCGACGTGCTCAAACTCATCGGCGATGGCACGCTGGCGATATTTCCCGTTGGCGAGCGTGCCAACGCCAGCCGTGCGGCGCTCGATGCGGCGGCACAGGCACGCCGGGCGCTCGCGGTGTTGAATCATCGGCGTGCTGCCGAAGGACTGCCAATCACTGAAATGTATCTGGGGCTGCACGTGGGCGAAGTGTTCTACGGCAATATTGGCAGCCGCGAGCGGCTTGATTTCACAGTTGTTGGACCCGCGGTCAACGAAGTCAGCCGGATTGCGAACATGTGCCGCTCGCTCGATCAGCCAATGCTCGTCTCGGCGCCTTTCGCCAGCGCGCTCGGCGAGCGTAGTGGTTCGTTGGTGTCGGTCGGTCGCTACGCGCTGCGAGGTGTGGCGAAACCGCAGGAGCTTTTTACGCTCGATCAACAGGCGGAGTGATGCATTACAACGCTGCTTCGATCTCCGCCAGGCCTTTGCGGCCGCCGAAGGTGGTTGGGCCGGCGACGAAGTCGATTTCTTTTTCCTGCTTGGCGGCGGCAACCAGTTGTTGAATGGTTTGCGCAACAAGCGAGCCTGGCGTGAGAAGTAGGCAACTTAGGATGATGAGGAGCAATTTGATTCTTATCATGTGCATAGAACTCTAGATTCCTTCCCCCGCCTCTGGAGAAGGTTAGGATGGGGGCCGTTCTTACAGCGTTGCCCCCACCTTGATACTCCCTCCAGACGGGTGTGAGGAATAAGAGACCACCGAACTTAGGTCTCGAAGATCACCGCAAGATCTTGGTGATCTCTTCCTCAAAGGGCGCGTCATCGTTGGCGAAGACCGCTGCCAGCTCTTTCGGGTCTTGCAGCTTGAGTTTATTGCCGCGGACGTATTTATGCATGAGGGTGCCTTCGACCAGATAGGAGCTGCGGTGGTCTTGCTTCTCCAACACCGATTGCGCTTCTCGCGTGGTCATGTAGGCGATGAACAGCCGCGCCGAGTTTGGCCGCGCCGAGTTTCTTGGAATCGCAAGTTGATAATACGAGGAAGTCGGCGGGTTCGATCCCGGCAGGCCGACGAGCGGCGCGCCTTTGGCTTGCCACTTCCACATCGCTTCGAGCGGCCCACCGGTGCTGCCCATGATTGGGAACTCGCCGCTGACAATCCGCTCTTCTTCACCTTGGCGCAGCTTGCCGCCGACCAGCGGCGCGAGCTTGCGCGCGAAGGAGAGCACTTTCTCTTTGCCCCACACCGACGAGAGGCGAATTAGCCAGTGGTAGTAGGTTGGAATTGCCAGCTTGCCGGCCCAGGTCGGCGAAAGTTTCGGATCGACGAGATCTTCATAGCTCTTGGGAGCTTTGTCTTTGGGAATCGCTTGCGAGTTGTAGATGATGCCGTGAAACGAGGCGTAAACAAGCAAGGTCTCTTGCGGAAACATTTCCATTTCCTTGGTGACCCAGGGGAAGGTTCCAGCAAAGCTTACCGTTTGTAGCGCTTTCGCTTGGTGCATATCCGCCATGGTGCCGTCGGAACCGAGATACATATCCGTCGAGGCTTTGGCGCCGGCTTTGATCTCCGACATCACCCGCGCCGCCACTTGGGGGAAGCTCGGGCCGCCGACTAAATTGACTTTGTGATTGAGGCCGAAGCGTTTGTTGAAGCCGGCTTCTAATTCGGTGAAGCCTTTTTTGCCGCCGAAGGTTGACGAGCTGGCGACCAGGGTGACTTCGCCTTCTTTTTTGGCTTCGGCGATGATTTGCTCCATCGTTTGGGAGTGAGAAGTATCCGGCGCAATCAGAGCAACGCCCGCTGCTAGAAATAATAGAGCGCCGCTGGTGCGCGCCCTCACCCGAAGCCTCTCCCAGAGGGCGAGGGAACTCCGATGGCCTACATGGATTCGGTTAAGCATTAGTTTCTCTCCTTAAACTCCGCGCACTCCGCGCCTCTGTGGTGAATCTTTTTTTAACTCAGCGCTTCCACCGCATCGCGGCTTGAATCGAACGTGATCGGTCCATTCTTTTGCGGATCGCGGATGACGGCGAAGGGGTCTTTGCCCTGCTGCACGGCATCGATCGACTCGCGGATCATTTTGCGCAGCAGCAAGATCCCTTGGTCGCCCGTCGCCAAATGTTCCTTGGTGCGATCGGCGATGGGGCCTTGGGTTTCCTGGGCAACGCGATCTTGTTCGCGGTTGGGCAGGTTCCACCAGCCGTCTTTGACGCGCTCATAGACACCGGGCACGGCGTAGTCGAATTTGCCGGTCTTGAGTGCCACCGGCCGCGTCGGCTTGCCATCTTTGTGCGGGTAAAAATCGATGTGATACGTGGTGGTCTTGTAGTCGTCGGTGGGCACGCGGAAGCGAATCACCTGGCGCGGATCTTCGCCAACGCGCGCGGCCGAGTGGCGCACGTGCGCGGGAAAAACAAAATGCGAGATGCGCGGCTTGGAGACACCTTCGACGTAGGTGGTTTCTTTGATGCCAAAAGGGCTGGGCTCCCATTTAATATTCGGCCGCTTCATCGCCATGTTCGGGTAGCCGGGTGCGTGCAGCGCGATCGAATGGGTGCCATCGGCGGAGTTCTCGGCGCGCTGCAGCCAGTTGCAATGCTCCTCGCCGCCGCCCACCACGCGGCAGCCATCTTGCCGCACCAGCAAGTCAAACGCCGGCAAAAGCGGCGCCGGCTCCGGACCGATGTAGGCCATGACTAAACCACCGGCATCTTGGGCGTGAAACGCCGGATGCTGGATGCGGTTTTTGAAGGTGCTGTCGGCCGGCTCGGCCGGCTGGTCCAAACATTTGCCGCGGGCGTTGTACAACCAACCATGATAGCAGCAGCGAATACCATTTTCCTCGACGCGGCCAAATTCCAACGACGTGCCGCGATGCGAACAGTGCAATTCCAACAGTCCCAATTGGCCGCTGCCGTCGCGAAACAAAACGAAATCTTCGCCGAGCAGGCGCACCTTGCGCGGGCCGTTCTCTTGGGTCACTTCTTCGCTAAACGCCACCGGCCACCAGTAGCGCCGCAACATTTCGCCCGCCGGCGTGCCCGGTCCGACGCGGGTCATCAAATCATTCTCTTCCTTAGTCAGCATTGTCTCAGCTCATTCAACTGGTTAAGTTGCAGTGTGCCCAAAATACAGCGATTCAGCTACGAATTTCAATGAAGCTACCCCGGCCGGTGGGGATTGGTTGACAGCCTCCCGCTGCTATGGTTCGTTAAACCCGCTTTCTTGTGAGTGCTTCATGGTCCATCCGAGAATTCTAACCGTTATCGGCACCCGGCCCGAGGTTATCAAGATGGCGCCGGTGATTCAGGCAATCCAGCGCGCAGGCACTTTCGAGCATAGTTTGGTCGTTACCGCCCAGCATCGTGAGCTACTCGATCCCTTTCTCTCGAGTTTTGCCATCACACCGGACCTCGATCTCAACCTCATGCAAAGCAATCAAAGTCTGGCCGATTTCGCTACGCGCGCTCTCGCGGCATTGTCGGAGACGATTCGCGCGCGGCAACCTAATGCGATTCTCGTGCAGGGTGATACTGCGACGGTTCCAATGGCGAGCCTGGCGGCTTTCTATTCCGGAGTTAGTGTATGTCATGTGGAGGCAGGCCTGCGCTCCTTTCATCGCAACAATCCATATCCCGAAGAGGTCAATCGGCGCGTGACCTCCTGTCTGGCAAACTTGCACTTCGCACCGACGGAGCGAGCTCAAAACAATTTACTAAACGAGGGGATATCTCCAGACGATGTGTTTGTTACGGGGAATACAATCGTCGACGCGCTGCGCTTGATGCCTGTGAACGGCAATTTCACATACGCGAATCTGAACCGGCTTGATTTTGCTGAGAAGCGCGTGGTTCTGGTGACCGCTCATCGGCGCGAAAGTCATGGTGCTCCACTGCTTTCAATTTGTGATGCGATCAGGCGCTTAGCGCGTCGCTTTGCCGGGGTTGAGTTCGTCTATCCGGTACATCCTAACCCTCACGTAGAGCCGGTTGTCCGCAAAGAGCTAGCGTCGCTTCCCAATGTGCATCTGTTAGAGCCGATTCCCTACCAGGACATGTTGCGTATTTTGCGCCTGTGCTACCTGGTGTTGACCGATTCCGGAGGCGTGCAGGAAGAAGCGCCTTCTTTCAATAAGCCGGTGTTGGTACTGCGTGAGGTTACCGAGCGACCGGAGCTTATCGAGGCTGGTGCCGGACGCTTGGTCGGTACCAGCTCTGATCGGATTGTCACCGCCGCCAGTGAGCTGTTGCTGGACGACACCGTGTATCATTCCATGCAGGCTGCAAAGAACCCGTTTGGCGACGGACATGCTGCTGAAAGAATCGTTCGAATCCTTGCCGAGCGCTTGGCGCCGTAGTCGTTCAAAAGTCGATTTAGACGGTCAGCCCATGGAGGGACACCCACAGAAGGCTGTAGCACGAAGCTATGCCGGTGATTTTTTCACTCAAAATCTTATAACGATGGAGCCAGGTGTTACGCCGCGCCAAATCGATTCTCGCGTTTACTTTCTCGGCTGAGCGCTCACCGAGAGCCGCTTCGATCTGTGGCACGAACTCTTCGCGAGATCGCACCGGATAGAAGTACTCCTGATAGGGTTCAAGCTCCGGTAATTGCACCGAGACCACTGGCTTACCGGCACTCAAATATTCGTAGAATTTGACAGGGTTTGTTGCTCGAGTGAGAGAGGTGTGGAGAAAGGGAATACAGGCAACATCGAAGTCTTTGAGATAGCTCGACAGGGTGATGTAGGGCTGTTCGCCGAGCATATGTACATTGGCCAGCCGACTGAGCGGCCCGACTTTGGCACCGGCGGTGTCGCCGATCAAGACAAATTGCCAGTCGGGTCGGTGCTTCGCAGCCTGCTCGATCATGGTTACATCGAACCAGTGGGAAATCGCGCCATAGTAGCCAATAATGGGCCGGCCAATTTTGTCGAGCAGGCGGAGCGGAGCAGGGTGGTGAAAATAATCGAAATCCACCGCGTTTGGCAGCAATAGAGCGGCACGTTCGGTACCGGAGATCTTGTCATGCAGAATTCTACTGGTGGCAACGACTAAGTCGCTATGCTGGATTAAGTCCTGTTCCGGTAAGAGCGCGGTGCGCCGGACGTTGGCGAAGCCGCTGTGCTCGTCCATGCAGTCGTAGACGAGCTTCCAACCCCAATGCGCGCGAGCCGAAAAAGCCAGCGGCGCCCAGAACGGCACGTGGACTAAACTTACGGCTTGAGCAATCGCTGCGCGGTTGCGAAACTCAGCGAGGGCGTTGATGAGTTTTTCCAGCGTTGCTTTGCTCAGGCCGTGCAAATTGGCGCCGACATGGGACGGCCCCGGGAGCTGCAGCTCGAAAATGTTTTCCCCAAGGCGTCGCGCTAGAACTTGGGGGTTCGATTGCTGAAACGAACAACTTATATAAAAAACGCGGTGGCCGTCCTTGGCGAACAACGTTAGCAATTGTTGTGGTCGTTGAAAGCGAAAATTCCAATCAATGATCGGGAAGCAAATCACGTCGTATTTAACCGGCGGCGGAAACGCCAACTCCGCTTCTGCGTTTGCGCCGCCCGTGGTCGTTGCACTGACTTCGTGGTCGAATAGTTTGGCGAACCAACCAAAGACCGGCCCAAGATAATATTTCAACCATGAGTAGCGGTTGACGACCTGCCACCCAAGCGATCCGGTAATTTCGTTAAGCCGCGCCTCTTTCGCAGCTAATTGGGCTGACAAGATCTGGATGCTTAGCTCTTGCTCTTTGAGTTGCCGTGACAAGGTGGCAACGAGTCTCTCGTTGTCCGTTTGCTCTTGCAGGTCCTGCTTATTGTCACCGGTTAGCATAGTGGTGGTTCACCCGACGCTTCCGGCAGTCGACGAAGCCAAAACGATCCGGCTTTATCCCAGCGCGGCAAAAAAGGAAACGTTCTTTGCAGCGCAGTCAGGTGTTCGCGCAATAGGTAATGATTCGCCAAGAGCGGTTTGAAGACATCGTTAAACATCAGAAAAGCGAGTAGCAAATACTGCTCGTTCCAGAAAATTTTCAGGTCTTTGACCCACTGGCGCGGATACTCCCAGGGAAGAAAAATGTCGTGGAAGTGAATCAACACGCCGGGTTTCAAGCGCGGCAGGATTTCGAAAAAAATCCGGTGCACTTCCGAGCCGATTCGACTCACATGGCAGCTATCGACAAACAGGATATCGTTGTTGTCCAGCGATTCAAAAAGATCGCGGGGCACGTCTTGTGCCTTCGAGACCAAGAGGCGGCTTAACCCCGGTAGCTTTGCGGTAAAAAATTTCGGCGGTGCCGGCTCAATGCAATCCACCCGGGTCGTGCCGTTGCGCAGCGCGGCGCGAGTTGAGAGTAGCGTGGAATAGCCACCGCCGATCTCGACAACACGCTGCAGTCTGAATTCGCGGATCATCGAATAATAGATCACGCCATCCACCGGATTGAACGCCGGGTTATACCAGAAATACTACCCCGTTTGGGCGTCGGTTTCAGTGGTTGGAGTATTCGCCAACTCGGCCCCCCCAGGATGCAAGCCGCGCAAGCAGCTCGATCTGTGCCGGCGCATCAAGTCGCAATGCTGTCGTAAAATCCCGCGTCCAAATCGTTTCGGGCAACGCCTGCGTGTCAGGGACCGGGTGATAATAGTTCAACGGTGCAATGTGCATGCGCTGCTTCTCAGCACGATCGTAGAGCTTTAGCCAGGTCTCTCCGTCCTTAAAGCCGACGTTGCCCACCGGCGTGAGCAACGAGCTCAACATGTCGCTCAGCGGCTCACCGCTTAGATGCCGGCTCAAACTGGCAGCGAACTCGGCTTGGCGTTGGTCCATCAGCACACGGAAATTCTGCCATGCTAACGCCGCCGTTCGTTCGTCGGTCAACGCATTGAAAAACTCACTCACGGCTTTACTCGATGGCTCGGAGGAGTGTGTCACGCGCCACTGACGCAAACGTTTTTTGACCTGGTTGATCAACGGTCAATAAACCCCATCGCATCTTCGGTGTGCCGCGCGCCGGCGACGGCGCCCGGCGGCACCGCCGCTTCGATGCGTTTTAACTCTTCGGCAGTGATTTCGATGGCGGCCGCGCCGACGTTTTCTTCCAGGTGGCTGCGTCGGTTTGCACCCGGGATCGGTACTAGATTATCCCCTTTCCCAAGCATCCAGGCCAAAGCTAGCTGCGCGGGCTGACACTCTTTTGCCGCCGCGATCCGTTGCAAGGCACCGGCCAACTGGAGATTGCGTTGAAGATTGTCCTTTTGGAAACGCGGCAACAGAGTCCGTGGATCATGCGCGGCGAACGGTTCGTTGTTTTTAATCTGTCCAGTCAACAGGCCCCGTCCAAGCGGGCAGAACGGCACGAAAGCTATGCCAAGCTCGCGGCACGCGGGAAATATTTCCGTCTCTGGATCCCGCGTGACCAATGAATACTCCGATTGCACGGCGCTGATCGCATGCACTCGATGGGCGCGCCGGATCGTCGCCGCCGAGACTTCGGACAAGCCAAGGAAACGCACCTTTCCACTGCGCACAAGCTCAGCCATGGCGCCCACGGTTTCTTCGATGGGAACGTGAGGGTCTAGCCGTTGCAGATAGAATAGGTCAATGACGTCGACGCCTAAACGGCGCAAGCTGGCTTCGCAGGCTTGGTGCACATACTCTGGCCGGCCGTCGACCGCCGTCTTGCCGCCGCGGCTGACAAAGCCGAATTTGGTGGCCAAGATGACTTCGCTGCGCCGCCTACGCACAAACGCGCCGATCAATTGTTCGTTGTGACCTGCACCGTAGACATCGGCGGTGTCGAGAAAGTTCACACCGAGATCGAGCGCCAGGTGAAGTGTTTTCGCCGACTCCCGATCGTCGCGGTCGCCGTAGGACCGTGACATCCCCATGCAGCCGAGACCCAGGCACGACACCATGGGCCCATGGAGCCCCAGCGCGCGCATGGCGATCGTCGCCCGTGGTTTTTTCCAGAAACGTACACTCAAGGTACAAAGATCTCTTAGCTTGCAGGCCGTTGGGCGGTGACGGAGCGCCAAGCTTTATACAAGGCGATGATCGGTCCCAGCCAAGTCTTTTCGCTCATTTCACCCAGGCTTGCTTTGAGGTTTTCGTTTTCTTGCCGTAGCCGGTCGATCTCCGCCACTGACGCGCGCAACTGATCGGCATTGCGACTATCCACCTGGCGGAAGGCTTCCACCAAAGCTCCCTCGGCGCTTGCAATGGAAGCGGGCGTCTCGGCAGGCGCCTGCATGATTTGCTCAAGCTTGTCGAGATCAAGCGTCGGGTCGGTCGCTAGCACCATCAAATAGCGATAGCAGGGCTCCTTGTAATCATAAGGGCCGATCCGTTCATTGTAGATGCGATTGACCGATTCGTAAAATTCGCTGAACGGATTTTGATATTGGGTATCGAAGAATATCAGTATCTGGTGGATGAACCGGTAAAGATAGTTATCCGGCAATACGACAACGCGCGATGCGCCCTGCGCTTTGATCGTGGCAACGACTTCTTCAACCGGTTGCAGTCCGTATCGAACATGCTGCATGGCCGGTTCGAATTCGTGCGCATACTTACCCCAGACAAAATCAAACACCAGCCGGTCGATGTGATTGACAATGTCACGCTTCACCGGACTGCCGATCACAACTAATCCCCGGGTCACTCGCATCATTTCGGCGACTAGCCCGGGCCGCTGCTCCTGCGGGATATGCTCGTAAACGTCGGTGACGAAACAGGCGTCGAATGCTTTGTCCGGAAACGGAATCGCGACCGGCATCGGCAGCGTTGGAACTTCCTTTTCGTCGTGGGTCGGATAGCGTGTGATGCGCGACTCCGGGAGATACTCACGCAGGTTGGTTGGATAACGCGATAGTTCAAGCACGCGAGGCTCGGTAAGCGATTTTTGTCGTGCCCCCTCGCGAATACAACGGGCGATCTGCATCATGTTTTGATACTGATCGAAGACGTTGCCGAGAAATGTTTGCGTGCGCGCTGATTGCTTGCTCAAGGGACCGCCTCCTTGGGTGCTCAAATGGTTATAACAAGGCGGGTTGGTTGTTCAACCGTTAGGATCGCGCAGCGATAGCATGTTTTTCCCGGCGTAAAGAACCGGATCGATGGGGTTGCCACTGAAGGTTCCATTTTTTCTCAAAGCGCTCCCGGTTTTGGGCGAAAATGCTGTTGTACTCTCCGGTCGCCTCGAGCTTTTCGAAGGCCGCGCGGCCGAAGTGATGGACGAACACGCCGGGTGCGCAAACCACCCGGTAGCCGGCACGCTTGATCCGCAACGAATAGTCGTCATCCTCGAACATGCCGACGCCAAATTGTTCATCGAGTGGTCCGATCGCATCGTAAATTTCGCGGCGGAATGCCACACAGAACATTGCGAGCATATGGATATCCGCGATGGTTCGAGCGTTTCTCCGCATGGTGTAGCGCGCGAAGCTCTCCATTTCCTCCCAAGTGCGGTAGTAAACTTCGACTCTCGCCTCGTTGCCGACGAAATTGCTAACCGGGCCGACCAAACCAATGGCGCGGTCTTGCAGATGCCACAGCAGGCCCTCAAGCCAGCCAGGAGGAACTATCGTGTCGTTATTGAGTAGTACCAAGAAGTCACCGCGTGCGCGGGCGATTCCCTGGTTGTTGGCGCGGGCGAATCCTTCGTTGCGATCGTTCAGCAAGAAGGTGATCCATTTGCATTCGTGGGCGACTCGTTGCAGGTAAGCCGGTGTGTTATCGGTCGACCGATTGTCGACAACGATCACTTCGGAATTTGCGTATTCGGTGTTGCGCGCGATGCTTTCCAGACAAAGTTTGGTCAGAGGTAAGTTGTTATAGGTAACAATGATGATGCTAACGCGCGGTGGCTTGGATTCGTGGCGATGGTTAGCAGTTTCCTTGAGAGGGCGATAGGTGAGAATCCTGTTAAGCGCATCCGGGTCGAGATGGGGCAACAGCGTTAGCCCGTCGTGGAAACCTGCCGCCGTCAGTGCTGCGTTCTTTGCGGCACCGACAAAGCGCTGGATCACTCCCCAGCGATGCAGCGTGCGCCATGTTGCTGCGCGGAGGCTGTAGGGCATGCAGTGCATTATTTGCGGGAACCACTCATGACACAGCTAGCCCGACATCTACCGAAAGACGGGGCTATTGTTTCAAAATCTTCGCCAACTCGGCTTTGAATTGCAGCCCTTCGTCGCTTTCGCCCTTGAGATAGTAGTCAATGGATTCTTTGGGCGATTGGAGAGACAACTTCGACTCACGCAAGTGTTTGTTCATCAGCGTGCCTTCGACCAGATGTGAGCTGCGCGACTCGTGCTTCTGCAAAACCTCCTGCGCTTCTTTGGTTGTCATGAAGGCAACGAATAGTTTGGCGAGGTTTGGGTGCGGCGCGTTGCGCGGCACGCTGAGTTGGAAATAGTCGGTATTGATCGGCGTCGTGCCCGGCACCGCCATGATCGGTGCGCCTTTGGCCTTCCACTTCCACATGGCGCTCAGCGAGTCGCCGAGGTTGGCCATGATCGGATACTCGCCGCTGACGATGCGTTCTTCCTCGCTGTAGCGCAGGCGCCCGGCGCTGATGGCGACCAACTTGCGGGCGAAGTCTTTTACTTTCTCCGTGCCCCAATTGAGCGACAGCTCGGCCAGCCAGGCAACATAGGGAGGAATAGCGATTTTCCCGGCCCAGGTCGGGCTCAATTTCGGGTCTACTAAATCGAGGTAGCTCTTCGGCGCTTTGTCCTTGGGGATCAAATTGACGTTATAGATGATGCCGTTGGGCGAGGTGTAGGTGAGCACGGTTTCGCTGGGATAGATTTCCATTTGCTTGGTGACCCACGGAAAGATGCCGGCGTAGTTGACTTTTTCGAGGGCGTTCTCGACGTGCATCAATGCCTGGTGCGACTGCGAGCCCAAGAAAATATCGGAAGATACTTTGTTGCCGGATTTGATCTCGGCAATATGGCGTGCGGCGCGCGCGTTCATGTCTGGCCCGGCGGCAAAGGCGATTTTCATTTTCGTACCAAAGCGCTTGTTGAACGCCGCTTCGAGATCGCTCTGTCCCTTTCTGCCGCCGAAGGTGCCGGCGCCGGCGATAAAGACGAGCTCTTCCTCTTTTCTTGCCGCAGCGACCAAAGACTCCACGGTGTCGGCCGCAAAAGCTTTTGCGGAGTGGACCAGCTGCGCCCCCAGCAATGCTGCTCCAGCCAAGAATAAATTCAGTTTCGTCATGATCGCGATTCGCCTTTCTGCGTTTAATGGGTTGCCGCGTAGCAACCGTCCATGAACATTTTATTCAAGTCCGCCGGTGTCACAGCGCAATACTCAGCCGGGTAGCCGGGCCGCTCGTTGATGCCTTCTTGCAGCATGCGGACGAGCACATGTTGGGTCACCGCGCCATGGGCCATGCGATCTAGATGATCCTGCGTATCCGCTTCATGGTGCTTGGAGAAATAGCTCGCCTGGGCGGTGGTGAGGCCGTAGTATTTCGTCAGCGCTTTGAAGAAATCCAAACAGGACTCGCCGAAGGGGTGTTCCCACAAAACCGAGAACCAATATTCTTGAATCTGCCCGTCGTTGATCAGCGTGCGGTGAAAATCCGGCAGGGCGCGGCACTCGGGCAGCATGGGTGTGAGCAGCACTTCTTCTTTGGTTAAGCCCAATGCTTCGCCGGTGCTCATGAGAATCTGAATGTGCCCCGGAGGCGAGGGGTGACCAAATTCATCGAGAACTTTCTGGGTATAGACGTTCATCAAGTCGACGTTCTTCACGAAGAACCAAAGATGCTTGTAGAACGCCGAGGTGTACACCGAATTGATCACCGGCACGAAGGCGCCCCAATTTTTGTAAAAGAGTTGGATGGTCTCTTTTTTGAGCTTGCCTGCTTTGAGCTCATCCATGAAACGGGTCTTGTCGACCGTTTGCTTCCAGCGCTTGTCACATTTAGCCGCCAGCTCGGCAATGAATTCCTTGGCTTGCGACTCGTTGAGTTTCAACATTGCGCATCTGCTCCTAATAAATCTCTAGGGAAGGTATTTGAGGATTGGCGCTGCGTCAAGGTCCGCTACCGCCTGAGTTAGAGTGTATTCGGTGGCTCGCGGCGTGTCGTGATCGCATGGTATATGTTGATTCGAGGAAGCTCACAGATGCACAACAATTCAGGGATTGCTCGATTTCCTTTCGACAACACCTTCGCGCGCGAGCTGGAGGGGTTCTACGTCTCGTGGCAGGCGACGCAGGTGGCGCGGCCGGAGTTGGTGCGGTTCAATCACGATCTGGCGCAAGAATTGGGTTTGGATGGCGCGGCTCTCGCGTCCGAATTCGGGGCGAGGGTCTTTGCCGGCAACGAGACCCCGCAGGGCGCGGCGCCGTTGGCGCAAGCTTATGCCGGGCATCAGTTTGGCGGCTTTTCACCGAGGCTCGGCGATGGGCGGGCGCTGCTGCTTGGCGAAGTGATCGATCGGCATGGACGCCGTCGCGACATTCAGCTAAAAGGCTCCGGGCCGACGCCGTTCTCGCGCGCCGGCGACGGCAAGGCCGCGCTCGGGCCAGTGCTGCGCGAGTATCTGATCGGCGAGGCGATGCATGCGCTGGGCATTCCCACCACTCGGGCGCTGGCCGCGGTGACTACGGGCGAAGCGATCTATCGCGAGACCGCGCTGCCGGGCGCGGTTTTGACGCGCGTTGCCGCCAGCCATATTCGCGTCGGCACCTTTCAATTCTTCGCGGCGCGCGGCGAATGGGACAAGGTGCGCCGCCTGGCCGACTATGTGATCGGCCGCCACTATCCCGAATTGCTGGGCCACGCGCAGCCGTATCTTAAATTGCTCGAAAGCGTCTGCGACCGGCAAGCCGCGCTCGTCGCTCGTTGGATGAACGTCAGTTTCATTCACGGCGTGATGAATACCGATAACATGACAGTCTCCGGCGAGACCATCGACTATGGCCCTTGTGCGTTTATGGATCACTATGATCCGGCGACCTGTTTTAGTTCCATCGATGCGCGCGGCCGCTACGCCTATGGCAATCAGCCGACGATTGCGCAGTGGAACTTGGCGCGCTTTGCCGAGACTTTGCTGCCGCTGCTCGATGGCGATGAGAAGCGCGCCATCGAGATCGCCCGGGGAGTGATCAACCGTTTCCCATCTCTCTACGAACGGTACTGGCTAAACGGCATGCGCGCCAAGCTCGGTTTGCTGAGCGAAGACGAAGCCGATTTGCACCTCGCCGAAGGATTTCTCACGGCAATGGCGGGCAGCCACGTCGACTACACGTTGGCGTTTCGTTGCCTCGCCGATGCCGCTTTGGGCGACGAGCAGCGGATTCGCGCGCTGTTTGCCGATCCGGCTGCGTACGATCAATGGAGCAAAGGCTGGCGCGCCCGGCTCATGCGTGAAGAGCTATCTCCCGCGGAGCGAGCGCAGTCGATGCGCAGAGCGAGCCCGGCATTCATACCGCGCAATCACCGGGTCGAGGAAGCGTTGAGCGCCGCCGTCGAGCGCGGCGACTATGGTCCGTTCGATTCAATGCTCAAGATTCTGGCGCGCCCGTTCGACGATCAGCCGGAATTTTCGGCCTACGCGGAACCTCTCCACGATGGAAATCCGGGCTACCGAACTTTTTGCGGCACCTGACATGCTAGCCTCGATTTGACTTGCGCGCGCCACCTGCGCTACAGGGCGGCGATGAAAAACCTACTCGGTGCGCTCTTTTTCGTTGCGTTGACTTGCGGTGCGGCTAACGCCCAGACTCCCTAGTATCAAGGCCAAACGATTCGCTTCGTCATCGGCTATCCGGCCGGGAGCGCGCATGACTTGTGGGCGCGCTTGGTGGCGCCCTGCATGACTTAGCAAATCGCCGGCAACCCGCACATCATCGTGCGAAACATGCCGGGCGCCGGTTCGGCGGTGGCGGCGAACTATGCTTACAGCATCGCCAAGCCCGACGGCTTGACGACCGCGGTCACCAATGCTGGACTCTACTTCGATCAAATTCTCGGCCGCAAATAGGCGCAGTGCGATTGGGCCAAGTTCGGCTGGATCGGCAGCACGACGCGCACCTACCCGCTGCTTTACATGGCGGCGAAAAGTCCTTACGGGAGCACTCACGAGTTGCGCAGCGCCGCGGCGCCGCCCAAGTGCGGCAGCACCGGCACCGGCAACAGCGGCTACTACATTGCCAAGCTGCTCGAAGAATCCATCGGGGCCAAGTTTCAAATCGTCTCTGGCTCAACGGAGCAAGTGCGGCGGGCACCATGATCCATAACAACGAAGTGAAAGAAGGCGGCGCTCGATAGCGGGCCAACGCCAGGCCGGTGCAGAGCAGCAAGGAAATAAACAAAGGCTCCGACCAAACCATGGTGTGAGTCGTCAGTATCGTTGGCGCGGTCAAGGTGAGCAGCGCGGCGATGAAGCCCGCCAGCCCGACGCCGGTGGCGCGATAAAGCGCTTAATTGATGCTAAGGCGGGCGAAGGCTTCGCTCCGCGCGGTGGGTGTGTCGGCGGGGCCGAGGAACTCGATGCGTACGAAGCCGGGTTCTTTGCCTTCTAGTTGGATCTTGGCCCAGGAGTTTTTCACACCGATTACCTGCACCAGCGTGCCTTCGGAAAATTTCTCAACTGTCGGGGCGGCGAATCTGGCTGCTTGTCTGATGGCGATTGGGCGGCGGGCGCGCAGGTAAAGTGGGTTGGCCGCTGAGGCGTAGTGCTCTTTGGCCGGTCGCGAGGCGACGGCCGGTGCTTCATCGACGCCATCGCCTTCGGCTTTGGCGCGGTGGCTCCCTTTCGGCTTCTTCTTCTTGGCTTTAGCAATCGCCGTCCCGGACGGCTTTGTGCCCGCTTCAGACCGATTGGTGGCGGCAATTTTTGGCGCATTGTCACCGCCGGCAACTGGTTGGGGAGGCGCGCTGTTTTCTACCGCAGTTGACGCCGTGCCGAGCGGCGGGCTTTCGACGGCCGCTATCGTTGCCGCGCGCTGTTCGAGGTTGGCGGGCGTTTGCGTCGATGCGGTCAAGCGCCGGCCTTTCCCCAGGAGGAGGTCGGTGCCAAGCACCGTGACAATCGAGGCCATGCTCAAGACCGAAGCGGTGAGCGCAAAGCGAAATCCCCAATCGTGGGCTGTGCCGCGGGTTAGACCGAAGCGCCGACGTTTGCGCGCCGATGTTGGGTTGGGCGCCGTGTTCGATGCGCGCTCGTTCTCCCACTGCTTGAAATCGGCGTGGGCGTCCGGTCGTTCGCGTTGATTTTGGCAGAACTCGCGCAATGCAACGATGCGCGTTACCAGCGATCGGTAAAGGTAAGCGTCGCTATCCTGAGGCGTCGTAGCGATGATCTGATTGAGCAGCTCGATGCTCTCTTCATAGCGGCGCTGCTTAATCAGCGATTCGAGCCGGTCGTACCGGGCCGCGTCGCGAAGTATCCCATCCATGTTGTCCTCCACCTGTGCGGTCCCTTCCTTGGGCTGTCGCGGCAGGCGCCACTCGAAGAATCGAAGCTAATTGCATACCAAATAAGGAGGGCAAAAGTCAAGAAAAATATAACTACATTATATAAATGGCAATTTCTGGCCTTTCATACCAAGTGCGTGCGCCGCTGTGGCGCGCCATTTCGATCGCTTGCCGAAGCTTGGCGCTCTGAGCTACAGTGTGTGAAAATCGCTGGAGGTAAACCCTGTGGATTGCATCAACCTGAAAGATGAGATGGGTAAGGCGCAGCGCAAAGTCGATTTGTTCGGCACGGACAATTTTCGTTCCTGGCTGCTTTACTTCGTGCCTGGCGACGGCACCGACATGCATTATCATGCCAACCCGGAGACATTTTTAGTTTTTTCCGGCAACGGCATCGTCAAGGGCATCAAGGGCGAAGAGCGGCCGATCAAGAAAGACGATGTGCTCTGTTTAGCGGCCAAAGATTATTACCAGATCGTCAATACCGGCAGCGAGCCGCTGGTGCTGTTTGGCAATCGCTCGGAAGCGTTCGGTGGACCCCATATCAAGGCGGACGGCAGCGACCGCAATGCGCGGGTGTGAGACATCGTTTTCCGGAAGAAAAATTGACATCCCCTAGCCAAGTGATTAAGTTCCAGCGCAAACGCGCGTAAGGTGAGGATTTGCCATGCCTGTTTACGAGTACCATTGCCAAAAATGCGGTGAGTTCGAGGTCACCCAACGAATCACGGAAAAGCCTTTGGGCAAATGTCCGACGTGCAAAGGCAAAGTGAAAAAGCTGATCTCCAATACCTCGTTCCAATTGAAAGGCACCGGCTGGTACATCACCGATTACGCCCGCAAAGGCCAGAACGGCGATTCGAAAGCAACGAGCAGCACCACGTCGGAAACCAAATCCGAGACCAAGAGCGAATCGAAGAAGAGCGAAAGCTCGTCCAGCTCAAGTAAGAGTGAGAAATCTTCATCGTCGAGCTCAACTTCGAGCCCGGCATCGACGACGTGAGACAGCGTTAGGCCAGTGACTGCAGCAAACGGCGGGTTTCCCGCCGTTTGCATTTCTAGGCTTGGCGGCTATTGCGGGCGAAGCCTTTTTGAGCTTTTTAGCCGAATCAAACGTTTAAGTCTGGACGCCCAATCCATTTTTCGCTATAGCTGGGGCAGCCAATAACTACAAATTTAGGAGGTTCAAAATGGCTCAGACGATTGAGAATATTGTCGATCCGAACGATTCCGGTTTGGCATCGGAAATGGTGAAATTCACCAGCCCGGGTGGCAGCATTAATGCCTACATCGCGCGGCCGAAGGATGGCAAGAACTTGGGAACGGTGATCGTGATTCACGAGAACCGCGGCTTGGTGGGGCATATCAAAGACGTGGCGCGCCGTTTCGCAAAGGACGGCTTTGCGGCAATCGCAGTGGATTGCATGAGCCGCATCGGCGGCAGCGACACCTGGAACGGCAGCGATGAAGCGACCAAGGAGATCGGCAAGATCAACGGCGGCATGGTCGTTGAAGACCTGACCGCGGCGGTCGCGCACATGAAAAAGCAGGGCTATATCAACGGCAAGTTCGGCGTGGTCGGCTATTGCTGGGGCGGCGGGCAATCGCTCAATTTCGCCACCAAGTGCAAGGATCTAAACGCGGCTGTGGTGTATTATGGCCGCAACCCCGATCCGCTCGATTCCGTCGCCAACATTCCGTGCAACGTCATGGGCAACTACGCAGCAGACGATGCCAACATCATGCCGGGCGTGGAGCCTTTGAAAGCCGCCATGGCGAAGGCCGGCAAGAGCTTTGACGTCAAGGTCTACGACGGCGCCAAGCATGCGTTCAACAACAATACCAACGCCGACCGCTATCATCCCGATGCGGCCAAGGACGCCTGGGCGAGAACGTCGAGCTTCTTCAAAGCCAACTTGGCGTAGTAGGATTTAGTTTAGGCAGGTAGTGATGGGCGGCACGTGGAGCAATCCCGTGCCGCCTATTTTTTTTCGGGGCGCTCGCCGATGGCCTGCTTGGCTAGCTCGGGGGTGATGTAGTACGGGCCGGTTTGAGTGTCGCGCCAAACTTGTTGGGCGACTTCGGGGTCGCCGCCGGTGACGACATAGGAGAGCGCACCGGCAAGCGCGCCAATGAAAACCGAAACCAATTTGGCCGGGACATAGACCAGGTTGCCGACGCCCATGCCGAGGGCAACGCCGCTCTTCTCAATGAGATCCTCCGCGGTCGATTTGGCGGGCATGGCCGCGACCAGCAACGCCGCAATGACCATCCCAGGGATAAGTTTTTTCATTTGCAGTGGCATGAGCTAACCTCGCATGAACAGTTTCGACCGAATCGCGTCGACGCCGTGGGTCGGGTTCCAAAAACGGCGCACGCCGAAATAGTAGCAGCACGCCTCGTTATCCAAATCGTTGTTGAAGCAGCGCAGTTGGCCGTCTTGAAAACGCACGCGCGCCAAACAGGTGCCGCCAGGAACGGAGGAGGTCATCACTTCCATGACCACACCCAGCCCCCATTCTTCGTAGCGGAGATGGTTGACTTCATCGCCGACGCGCAGATAAAGCCGTTTGCCTTCGCTGACAGCGAGGGAGCGTTCGCGGCGATGCTGAAAATGTTTGATGGTGAGGGCGACGTTGGAATTGGTGGCCGGCACAAGCGCCACGCCGCCGCGCTCCGGCGGCTTATCTTCGACCGTCGACTCGTGCCGGCTGGACGGCGGCACGCTCTTTTTTCGCGGTGACTTTGTCTTGGCCACAACCGTTTCTATTTTTGAAAATTCTCAATGAACCTTTCTGGTCGATCGATCAGCCTCGATACAGGCATAATCCCAGATATCGAGTTGACTAGTCAAGCTCTCGCGAGTGGCCACGCAGTGACGACCCGTGCCATGCGCCGCGCGTTAATCTTACAACTGCAAAAATGGCACAACCACCTCCGCCAGACCGACTGGATTGTCCTGATGCACCATGTGACCGGCGTTGGCGATAACCGTTTGTCGGCGGTTGGCGATGGCAGCGTAGCGCTGCCGTTTGTCAGTGCGCTTGCTCTGGTGGCTCTCCTTGCCGTCGACGATCAGCACGGCGCACTCGATGCGGCGCAGAAACTCGATGGCTTGAGCGGTGTAAAACGGCTGCGGCGCGGCGGTGCGATGGAGCGGGTCGAACTTCCACACCCATTTGCCTTTTTCATTCTGGCGCATGCCGGCATCGGCCAAGGCCAGGGCAAATTTTTCGTTCAAGCGCGGGTTGGTTTGCTGCAGTTGGCTGGCGCCGGCGGCGACACTGGTGTATTCGCGAAAATGATCGCGGCCGCGGTGGTGCACTTCGCCTATCCACTGTTCCATGCGGACCGGTGCGTCGGAGAAATGCATGCCCACCGGACCGACGCCTTCGATCAGAACCAGCCGCAAGATTTGTTTAGGAAACGCGCCGCCGTAGAGCAACGAAATGGTGCCGCCCATGGAGTGGCCGACGAGGTTGAACTGGCTCAGCCCAAGCGCGCGCACAACACAGGAGAGGTCGAAGACGTAATCCGGAAAATGGTAGTAGCCGCCGGCGCCGATCCAGTCACTGTCACCGTGGCCGCGGCCGTCCGGCGCGATGATCCAAAGCGGTTGGTTCGCGCGGCGCATCAGCACGTCGACGAAGGGGCTCCAGCTAAACGCCTGGTCGAGAAAACCGTGAATCAACAAAAGCGGCGTTCCCGTCGGCTCGCCCCATTCGAGACAATGAATGGCCAAGCCGCGTGCGTCGACAATTCTGTGGCGAGGTTCGGGCATGCTCAGGCCTTGTGCACCGGGATTTCGACGAAATCTTGCGCCGCCGCGGACCACGCGAAGGCGCGAATGATTTTCACGGTCCGCGCGTAGATCGAAACAACCAGCTGCGTGGTATCGGGAAACGTCGGCTCGCCAAACGGCATGGCAAAGGCTTTGTCTTCGGCAGAAAAGTAGGCATCGTGATCCGGGTGTGAATGGTAAAACGCCTTAAGCGCGGCGCCGGCTTTTGCCGCAGCCGCGATGGCGTTTTCCAGCTCCATCGGGTCCATGGCATAGGCGATTGTGGCAGTGCGCGGATAGGTTTGCGGGTCGAGCGCATGCAGTTGATTCTGCATGTTGCGCAGGCGTTGGACGCGATCGACCTTGCCGTCGGAAAAAATAACGCCGCAGCACTCGTCGGGAAACTCATCTTCGGCGTGGCGTGAAATCTCCTGCCAGCAGGCGCTGCTGAGAGAGAACGGTGCGTTCATCAAGTCGGTTATTTAACATGACCCACGGTCGATTTTCCATCGACGTAGGCGAGCATGTCCGGAGTCGCTGCGCAGGGGATGCGCGCCGCTTGGAAGGCTCTAATCCAACTGTGGATCTGTTCCATCATGACACAATCAGAAACCTCCAGCGGGCCAATCAACGTCGGCCCATGCGACCCATCGATGCTCACATGCGCGGGCGCCGTCAGGGTGGCGCTGAAGCCGAGCCGCGCGCCAAGCGTTTGCTCGGCGCCGAAACCGGCGGCAATGGTGTCGAGGGTGCGCAAGTCGTCGGACAATGCCAGTGCCAAACCCTCGGCTGGTGCGTAGGAGCGCAGTTGCGCGACTTGATGGGTTTCGACTAGGAGCATCAGCGAATAAGCGCCGGTCAATTCATCGATGGTGTTTGCGTGCTGAAAGCCTTCGGCATCGTAGGCGCCCCAAAGACCACGTAACCGCAGACCTTGCGCTGGCTGCCATGCGGCGCCGAGCAGCGCGACGTCATAGCCCGCGTGGCGCAGCAAACAAGCGAAGACGCACGCGTCGGCGTTATGTCCGGCAATGAGCACTCGCGAAGGCGCGGACATGATGGAATATTTTCCGTGTAGTTAGAAAGTTGGCAGTTTGGCTTTTCGATATTTCTGATAGGCCGTCATGACCAGGTTCGCGTAGCCATCGGGCAGCTGCTCGTTGTTGTCGAGGCGGGTCTGAATTTCCGTCGGTCCCCTGTTGTAGGCAATCAGCGCCAGGTTTAGGTTGCGAAAGTGGCGCTTCAAATCATGCAGATAAAAGACGCCAAGCTTGATGTTGAGAATCGGGTCGTCGAGCAGTTCGGTGCGAAACGTTTCGGCGCTCAGACCCTGTCGCCGGCCGATATCGAGGGTGGAAAGAAACTTTCCCGTGTCGGGCATGATCTGCATAATGCCGCGGGCCCCCACCGGAGAAATCGCCTTGTATTGAAAACGGCTTTCGACTTCGATGACAGCTAAGACCAACATTGGGTCGAAAGCGTGCTTCGCACTCTCCTGCAAGATCACCTCGGAAACTTGCCACGCCTCGGTATCGCTAATATCAGGACGGTTGGATCGCACAATCGAATAGATTTTAACCAGATCTTTGGGCTTCGGTTTTTCGATAAATTGCACCACTTTTTTCAGTGGCGAGAATCTCTTGGTTTCTGCTTGGGGCTCAAGCGTTTGTTCGGCGCGGACGAGATATTGCGCCGAGAGCCAGGCCGGTAAAAAAAGCAGCGCGACTAGACTCAGTTTTGCAAAAAAGCTGCTGAGCCATCGCAAAGTACGAGCGAGCGCGTTGGTGTGACGTTTCTCCATTACTTTAGCCTTTGAATTGGGGTTAGCTGAAAGAGAGGATTTCTTGCGAGCTACAAAATCGCTATCAGGCGAGTTGCGCGATGTCAACGCGCGCAACGGAAATAATTGTACCCGTTGACCGCGAAAAATTACAAGCGCAGCGGCGGAAAAAGAGATTTTTTCAGTCAAAACATCGTCAGGTGCGCTGAAAAAACAAAGGCGGCAGGATCGAGGATCCTGCCGCCTTTGTGTAGAAGAACTTCTGGGAGCTTATCGGCCGGTGCGCGCCAAGGAATGCACCCAGCCCTGCATGCGCGACTTGGCGTTTTGGATGTCCTTGTCGGCAAACCATTTTTTTAGATCGATGCGATCGACCGGATAGACCGGGCGCATGAAGTCGCTCTCATAGCCGAAGGGCACGGTGGCGTCGATGCCCATGCCGCCTTCGAAGCTGGTGTTTGAGGCGGTCCATTCTTTTTCACCGGCGGTCATGCGTTCCGCGGGCATGAAGGTCTGGCCGCGGCCGCCGGGGAGCGGATTGATTATGTCGGTCTTCGGATTGACGCGCGTGGTCAGGTTCCACATGACGTCGTCCATGTCGTAAATATCGCAATCTTCACTGAGTGCGACGACTAGGCGAGACCCTTGCGAGGTGGCCAGGATCGCCGCCATGAAGTTACGCTGCCAGCCTTCTTCGATGCGGTTGCGTTTTTTAACCTGGATGATCGCGCCGCCCCAATCGGTCATGCAGTAGGGGATGTTCACGTCCATGATGATGCCGGGCTGCATTCTCTCGCAGAGCTCCCACATCGCCGCTTCACGCACGGTCGTGTCGATATTGTGATCGTCCAGTGTGTGCACGCCGAGCGGGAAGATGATGGGCTTGCCTTCACGCTTTCTTGTCGTTACAGCGGTGACGTGAAAGGTCGGCGCTTTATAAGCTTTGCCCATATAGCCGGCCCATTCCGGATGGAAATGGAAGCGGCCTTGGATGCCGGCTTTTTCCGACTCCGCGGTTTCGAAACGGCGGTCGCGCGGATTGACGTAGCCTTCAAGCACGACTTCGGCGTCGGCAAGTGACATCGCGTCCACGGTGCGCGCTTTCACCAAACGCATCGGCGCGCCTTGCACGGCACCGGCGACGCCGACTTCGTCGCAGCCTTGCGGCAAGATGACATAATCGAAACCCGCGCCGGCGAGCAGCGAGCCCGCGACCGGCAACCCGAAGTTCATCGTGATTGGCACCGGCTTGTTGTCTTTGTAGTACTTGCTAACGACTTGCCACATGTGTGAGCCGGGCGAGATCTGAAACGTGCCGACGTTGCCCCAGCGAAAGTTCATGCGGTTGTAGCCCAAGTCGGTGCCGCCGTTGAATTGTTCGCCCGAGATGAGCCGGTTCCCGGAACCGACGGTCAGCTCAGGTTCGACGTCGGTATGGCGGATCGGCACGACGAAGTCGTTGGCTTCGGCCGGCTTCTCATAAACTTCCTCTTGGACGGGCGCGCTCTTTTGGTCGATAACGATAGGAGCAATGGGATGATTGATGGCGTAGGCAAGCTTTCGGGTGCGATCGGCGTGGTCCTTCCAGCCGAACAGCTTGTTGATGACGTTCATGTCGCCGAACAAATTGGTAATGCAGCGGTGCTGCGGTTTGCCTTTAATATTGTTAAAAAGGATGGGGCAGCCGCCGTCGAGCTGCTTCTGAATGCCGGTGATCTCGAGGTTAGGGTCGACTTCTTTATCGGTGATGATAATGTCGCCCTCTTTTTTCATCCACTCGATGGCGCTGCGCAGGTCGCGTACTTCTTCCGGCGCTGCGCCATCTCTTTTTGCTTGAGCCATTCTATCCTCCAATAGTTTTTATCTAGTCTGTTCTTGATTGCGCCAGCGAAACATCGCCAGAATATGTTTAACCCGCCGAAAACTCTTGAAATTCTTAGACCCAATCAGGAAAAATCCGAGGGAGAATTCTTGTTGCGGGACTCTTAAACGGACTTTATGCTTATACGACGAAAGGGCAAAAGTCAACGAAGGCGAGAGCGCGCGCCGAGGCGGCAAACCCCCTTGAAACCTCGAAGGCTTTACAGTTCACAGTGGGCTTGCTATCTCTTTGCAATTCTTCAAATTTCTTTTTTCGGAGGTCTTCTCTGGAAACTCAAATGACTGCAAGTGCCGAGCGCACCAGGCAGGATTGGTTGCTGCTCGTCGGACTCTTATGTTTCTTCTTGTCCGGCGCAGCCGGTTTGATCTACCAGGTGGTCTGGACCCGCATGTTGACGCAGATTTTCGGCAACACGACCTACGCGATTGCCACCGTGCTCTCCGCGTTCATGGCGGGGTTGGCGCTGGGCAGTTATTTCTTTGGCAAGATCGCCGATCGTGGCAAAAACGATTTTCTGCTCTACGGCATTCTGGAAGCCGGTGTCGGAGTCTACGGGTTTCTTGTTCCCTGGTTCTTCGCCGGTGCGCAGAAGCTCTACGGGCCGATCTTTGGTTTGAACCAGAGCTACCCCTTCTTGTTCAACCTGGTGTTGTTCTTTCTTTCGTTCGTGCTGCTGGTGTTTCCGACCATGCTGATGGGCGCGACACTGCCGGTGTTGAGCCGCTTTTTCGTGCGCAGCTTTTCCCAGTTCGGCCGGCGCATCGGCGATCTCTATGCGACCAATACCCTGGGCGCGGTGATCGGCTGCGCCGCCGGTGGGTTTTTCCTGATACCGCAGTTGGGCATGCGCACGACGGTGTACGTCGCCGCGGCGGTGAACTTGGTTGTTGCGCTGGTCATACTTGTTGTCGATCGGTTGCGCGATCAAGAATTCCGAGAAGATGTTATCGCCGCCACGGCCGCACAGGCAAATGATCATGTGACGGCCGAGACTAGCACGCCGTCATGGGTCAGTTGGCTCTTGCTGGTTTCTTTTGGCCTCTCCGGCTTCGCTTCCCTGGTTTACGAAAATGCTTGGACGCGCTCTCTAACGCTGGTCATCGGCAGCTCGATCTATTCATTCACGACCATGCTGGTGACTTTCTTGATCGGCTTGGCGCTGGGCGGCTTCATCTACGCGCGCTTTCTCGGCAACCGCGAAGCGCGTCTGAGTCTGTTCGGCCTAGTCGAACTGTGGGTCGGTCTGGCGGCCTTGGCGACGATTCCGCTCTTCGAAAAACTACCGCTGATTTTCGTGCGCCTGCTGCACGGCTTTGGCGATACGTTTACGGTGTTTCTCTGGCTGCAGATCGTGCTTTCAGCGCTGGTGATGTTTCTGCCGACGGTGCTGCTCGGCATGACGTTCCCGCTGGTTGCGCGGCTATACACGCAAAATCTCTATCGGGTGGGCAGCGGCGTCGGCAGTTCCTATGCCGCCAACACGGTGGGCGCCGTGCTCGGTGCCTTTGCCGGCGGTTTCATCTTAATACCCAATATCGGCGTGCAGAACACGATCATCTTTGGCGTCGTCTTGAATCTGGTGATCGCGGCCGTGCTCTTGCTGGGCGACACCAAGGCGGCATTGGTGCCGCGTCACATTATGGGTTCTGCCGTACTGGCGCTGGCTGCCTATGTACCGGCGAACCTGCAACGCTGGGACCGTCATGTGCTGACGAGCGGCGTGACGATCTACAACGACCGCTATGAAGCACTGCCCAGCGATTCCTTGCGCATCGAGGAGATGAAGCGCGACGACGTCGAGTTTTACCGCGAAGGGTTGACGACGACCGTGAGCGTGCATCGCATTCCCGGCAGCAACTATGTTTACTTCAAATCCAACGGCAAGATCGACGGTTCCTACGGCGACGCTTTGAGCCAGTTGATGACCAGCTACATCGCCATGCTGATGCATCCCAAGGCAGAAACCGCGCTGACCATCGGTTTAGGCAGTGGAATGTCGGCCAAAGCGCTGGCGACTTTCACATCGCTAAAAGATATCGAGGTCATCGAAATCGAGCCGGCGATGATCGAAGCAAGCAAGTATTTCGATCGCGCCTGGGTGCCGGTGGACAAACTGCCGGCGGGCGTGAGCTTCCCCGCCGATGACGCACAGAGTCGGATCTGGTATGACGCGGCGTCGAAGCGGCTCTATTATAAAGGTGTGATGGACTCCGAAATGCGCACCAAGTTAATGGAAAAATCGCAGGACAAGGACTACCGCGGCGTGATCGATCGGCTCTATCGCAACGCGCGCCATTCGCGCCACTCGAGCGTGCTTGAAGATAAACGCGTGCGGGTGATTCCCACCGACGGGCGCAATTACATTCTCGCCACGCCCAAGTACTACGACGTCATCACGGCCGAGCCGTCCAATCCCTGGATCGCCGGCATCGCCAATCTCTACACTCGCGAGTTTTACCAGGTGATTAAATCGAAGATCAAAGACGACGGCATCTTCGCCCAGTGGTTTCACAATTATTCGATGTCACCGGACGATTTTCGCATGGTGTTTCGCACCTTCACCGAGTCGTTTCCCCATGTTTCGCTCTACAGCATGAAGGAGAGCGATTTTCTGCTGATCGGCAGCAAGCAGCCGCACGGCTTCAACTATCCGCTGATCAAACAGGTTTACGATAGCCATCCGATGTTGCGGTCTGACTTCGAATACTTGGGACTGTCGGACGTTTACGCGGTGCAGGGCTTTTACCGGATGGGGCGAGAGAAGCTTTTGGAATTTTCCAAGGGCGCCGACATCAACACCGACGACGGCGCCCAGCTGGAATTTTCCGCGCCGAAAAATCTCCGCCGGCCGACCACCGAGCTCAACCGCCGCTTGATGGCGCCGTTTCTCGAAGCGGCGCCGCCGTGGCTCAAGCCGGGATCGCTGCCGGTGCCCGAGGCGATGCACCATTACTACATGGCGCAGTCCTACTCGGCCAGCATCGCGCACAGCCGCGCTCAGAAGGAGATCGAAAAAGCGATCGCGCTCGATCCCTCCAACCCAAAGTTTCATTTGCTGAGACTGAAGATCTTGCTCGACCAGGATAAGAGCGCCGACGGCGCCAAGGCGGCGTTTGCAGCTCTGGATCTCGACAAGAACACCGCCGGCGATATTCTCGGCATGAGCGATGAGTTCTATCTGCCCGAGGCCAAAGCGGTCTACCGCAAGATCATCGAAATCGGCAGCCGCGAAGTCTTGCCCTATCTCGGCCTCGGCAATATCGCGCTTCACTCCGGCGATAAAGAAGAAGCGGAGAAATGGTTTCTCCAAGCGCGTGAAATCGATGCCGATCACCCGGCGGTGCTTTTGGCCTGGGGCCGGCTGATGGCGGCAAAGGAAAAACACGCCGAAGCGCGCGACCTGCTGGAAAAATCGCGCAGCAAAGGCGAGGAGTCCGCCACGGTATTCTCGGAATTGGGCGGCGTCTATATGCATCTCAAGAATTGGGACAAGGCGGCGGAGAACTATGAGCAAGCGCTGCGCATGAAGCGGCGCCGCAACGATCTGCGGATCTCCTTGGCGCGAACCTATGCCAAAATGGGAAGAACCAGCGAAGCGGAAAGAAAGTACCGCGAGGTGTTGGCGTTCAGTCCCGATGATACCGACGCGGTGAAAGGCTTGCAGGAATTGGGGCGGCGCTTCTAGCCTGCGCTTGTTCCAGGTTCAAAGTTCCACGTTCAACGTCGGAACCAGATCGGACCCCGGTTGAGGCCGTGGAATTTGCTCGCGCGCATTGCGAAGGAGTCTTGGCATGTTGAAAAACAAAGTTGGCATCATCGGCGCCGGCAAAATCGGCTCGGCGATCGCCCGCGGCATTATCGGCGCCGGCCTCGTCGGCAAAGAGCAAGTCATGGCGAGCGATGTCGCCGAGGTATTGCGGCAGATGATCACGCGCGATGTTGGTATTAACTCGACGGCGGATAACCTTGCGGTTTGTGAGTTCGCCGATGCGGTGATTCTTTCCGTCAAGCCGCAGATCATCGACGGTGTGCTCAAAGAGATTGCCAAGAAGGTCGGCAAATCCAAGCTCGTCATCTCAGTCGCCGCCGGCGTGCCGCTGGCGCGGCTCGAGGCCGGGTTAGAAAGAGGCGCTCGGGTAGTGCGCGTCATGCCCAACATCCCTTGCGTTGTCGGCGCCGGCGCCGCGGGCTTTGCCGGCGGTACGAGCGCTACAGCCGCAGATCTGGAGATTGTCGGTGCGATCCTTAACAGCTTTGGCGTTGGCATGCCGGTGGAAGAAAAATATCTCGACGCGGTGACTGGACTCAGCGGTAGCGGGCCGGCCTATGTCTTTCTGTTCATGGAAGCGCTGGCCGACGGCGGTGTGCAAGTTGGACTGGCGCGCGACGTGGCGCTGAAGCTCGCCATGCAGACGGTATACGGCGCGGCAAAGATGGCCCTCGAAAGCTCAAAGCACTTAGGCGAATTGAAAGACGAAGTCACCTCGCCCGGCGGCACGACCATCGCCGGCCTCTACGCCATGGAGCAGAAAGGCTTTCATGGCGTCGTCATGGACGCGGTCGTGAACGCAACGCGGCGCTCGCAGGAGCTGGGCAAGAGTTGATCTGAAAAGTTTGAAAATCGCCGAATCGGCGCCGGTCAAGATCACAAGCTTCGATCTTGACGGACGGCCAAGGTCATTGGCTATTTTCTTCGCCAGTTCCCCTGCGTGTCTTGAATGTACCAGCCCGGCCGGGCTTGATCGGACCAACTTTTGGCAAAGATGCTTTTGATCTTCGGCACGGATTCTTTGGGGATGCCATTCGCCTTCGCGATTTCAATGTAGAGCGCTTCGCGATCGTTGTTCTCAGCGTCGACCAACTGTTTGGTTTCGGCGCGTTCCTTCAGATTTAATCCATCGGAACTGCGGATTGCCAACAGGCCGTCCTGAGCGATGCCGATGCTGCCCTTGTCCATAAACGGTTTGATCGCCTCGCTGCGATTCTTGATCGAATCTTTGAGCGCGCGGATCGCCGGATTGGATACATTGATGTCGGCTTCCTGGGCGTGGGCGCGACTGATAAACGTCAGCGCGTAGCGGCTGCCAAGGCTGTCGATCAGCCGGCTTTGCGGCTGGCCTTTTTGCGGCGCTGGCTCGGTGGGTCCTCCCCAGGTTTCTTTAACGATTTGATCGGCCGCGCGCTCCACCGCCGCCGCCGGAAAATAGATGTTCACCGTCACACAGGCGCTCATTAGGAAAGCGGCGATCATCAAGCTTCTTTTCAACATGGTTCCTCCGTTCACTTGACCTCGATTTTGTCAGATTTTTTGATTTGTTGCAGCCGGCGGAGCAGCTCACCGAAACTTATTTCCTGGGTGTAGCTGATAATGTTGACGGTGGGGGGCAGCAGACTGCCGACCACGAGGAACTCCTTGCCATCGCGGCTTTCGATGCCGCGCAGCGTCAATTTGTCATTGCGCAGTGTGGCTTTGAAGCCGAGCTTGCTATAGCGAAAGCTGTCGAAAAATCCGGCGAGCCCGCCGTAGACGGCGCCGGCGTTTTCGCCGGAGCTTAGCACGGTAATCTTGTTCAGCGCTTCGACGCTGATGCGCTGCTCGGTGCCGCGATCGACGGAATGCAAGTCGGCGCGCAGTTGCGCCGGCTGCCCGTCGGTGATGACGAGATCGTTGATGCTGCCTTCGAGCACGCCGGAGATGCGGCCGAATGCAAACGTTTTCGAGGCTTGTTCGAGATTGACGTCGCGAATCGTGGTGTCGAGCTTGATCGAAGCCAAAGACGAAAAAGGGTCTTCAATTTCCAACTTGACAAGATCGATGCGCCCGCCGAACACCTCCGCGCGGATCGCGCCGCTCGTGCGCAGGACGCTGGCGCTGGCGGTGATCTGTGGGATCGACGCCGTCAGCGTGCCGCTGAAGCGCGGCCAGCCCAGTGCTTCGGTCAGCTCTTGGAGTTGCAGTTGTTTGCCCTCGGCGGCAAAAGTGAAATCCTTGGCGCTCTTGATGATGTCGGGCCAAAGCAGGTTGGCGAGCGCAAGGGTGCCGCCGTAGATCGTCAACACAATCGGTTGATGAAAGCGCAACCGGTTGTTCGATAATGATAAGCTGGTCCTGATCGGCGCCAAGCTGCGCGCCCCGAAGCGGGCCGACTGAATCGCGATGGTTCCCGGCTGAACTTCACTGCTGCTGCTTGCGGCAGATTCGGGATAGCGCGTTTGAAAAGGCAGCGCGAGGGCTATCGGACCGATCTGCCAATCGTTCGATCTGGCGCGCAGCTGCCCATTTCGCAACGACAGCTCTCCGGCGATGTTGAACGCGTCGAGGCTGCCTTGCAGCCGCGTTTGCAACGCCATCTCGCCGCCGACGATGATCTTGTCTAACAGCGGATAGCGTTGCTTGAAGGTGTCGCGCAGAAAGACATCGAAAAATCCGCCGGGAAGAAAAGCATCGCTGCGCAGCTCGGCGTTGAGCTGCGGTCTTTCGGTGAGCCGCTCGACGCTGCCGCGCAGTTGAATGTGGCCAACTCTGGCAATGGCGAGCTCGCAGCGGCGGCAATCGAGGCGATCGTTGCCGAAGGAGTAGTCCCCGTCGAATTCGAGAACCGGCTTCTGAGTTTTTAAATCGCCAAAAAACTTGCCCCACAGAACTTCGCCGCCGTCGATGTTGAGCTTGCTGCCGATGCTGATCAGATTTTTTGCCGGATTCATCGCGGCGCTAAAACTGCCGTTGAGCGCCAGATTCTCACCGACGCGCGCGCTGTCCGCGGCAGCGAATTTGGCATTGGCCAGTTGCAGCTGTCCTTCTATCCTGAGCGACTCGTTGGCCGGGTAGGCAAGTTTGCCATCGATGATAACCTGGCCGGCGCTGGCGCTGGTGCCGTCGCTGGTTTGCCCGCTCGTGCCGCGCAGCTGCACGCGCCCATCGAAGGTAACCGGCGACTGCGCCTTCCCAGCGAGCGTGCCACTAATGGCAATTTGCTCTGCGGCAAGACTGCGCCGCGCTGCTTTCCAGGCCAGCGCTTTCCCTTGCAGACGAATATCTTTGAGCTGGACAGCTGAAGCGGAAGCTTCCAAGGGAGCGTTCAGCTCCACCGGACCCAGGGAAAACTCGCCGGCTTCGACGCTCAAAGCAGCGCTACGCGCAACGCCTTTGATATCGAGCGCCTCGGCCGGGCCGCGCAGCATCAAATCGGCCTCGCCGAGGCCCTTGTAGCTCCATCGATTGAGCGGCGCCGGCAATAATGGCTTCAACGCTTCCCATGACAAGCCGCGCAGCGTGGTGCGCGCTTCCTGGACAATTATTTTATCGTGCAATATCAGCCGGCCGTCGGCTTCGCCGCTGCCGAGCTGGCTCGTCAGCTTCAGCGATTGGATAGCCAAGGATCGGTCGTTGGAAGCGTAGCGGCCGCTGGCCGTGAACTGTGCCGGGCCATCGCGCAATGGCAGAGCTCGCGGCGACAGCACGTTGGGGAAGCCGACCAGTTGCCCCTGCGCAGTAAAGCCGATTTCTTTGGCTTTGGCGTCGAAATCGAGGCGGGACTCCAAATGGCCGGTGACTTTCTTGGTGCCCAGGGCGAGCTCGCTCGCTTGCGCTGTGAAGCTGACCCAGGGCGCTTGTTTTTCCGGCGCGTGAATCAAAGCGTTGATCCGCAGGCTGCCCGGCGCCGCCTCGCTGGCTTTGCGCCGGTCAAAAAATTTGCGGGTTGTCTTGGCGCGCAGATGCACTTTTACCGTCAATTCGCGCAACGACCCGCTGAGCGCGACTTCGGCCTCGCTTGCGAGCGCCGGCACATCGGTTTTCAAAGTGATGCCACTCTGCGGTCCTAAGTTTAGGTTCTCGGCATCGAGAGTGATCTGCGGCAATTCGATCGCGTTGCCCTCCGCTATTTCTAAGACGACCGTGCCGTCTCGCACATTCAGTTGGCGGATCGCCGTCGTGATCTCGCCCTGTGCCGAAGACTTCATAAACTCTTCGAGATCAAGGCGAAGCACGGGTTTCTCCAATATAAGTTGGTGGATGCGATTGGCCATGACTTCCGCCGGATTGAGAAGCAGCGAAAGCCGCTCGCTATGCAGGCTAAAACCCGGTTTGGCGACGGCAACGTTGCCGGCAGTCACGCCGAACGGCCAGCGGAAACGCAGGTCGGTGAATTGAACCGCGGCGCCGGTGCGGGTGGCAAGCTCGGCCCGCAGCCAATCTTGGAATCGTTCGGATCGTAAAAATAAGCCCAGGCCGACAATCAGCAACGCCAGCAGCAAAATCGTGCTGAGCGCTCCGACCAAGGCCCGACGCACCCACCGGTCCATGCAAAAAAACTTACAACACTTTGATGATTGAACGAACTGCGAGCGTCAAATTGTCAGCCACAGCGGCGCACCTGCCGGGATGCCGTCGCATCACTGCGAAAAAAATTGACAACAGCTTTTTGCCTGGCGTATAACCCCAGGCCTAAGGGTTAGTACTTAGTGCGCCTTGGCGAACTCAACAGGGAAGGAGGGGATGCCGATGCGGGGCATTCACGATGAAGTCAGAGATGACCGCGGCAGCTAACCGCCCGTATCGGCTTTTGGTGTGGCAATGGGGGATTGCCCCTTAAAGATCAACTCAAACCGTTCCTTATCAGCGAACGACAAAAAAACGGGGGAAGGGAAGAATGATTCAGGAATTCAAAGACTTTATCAACCGTGGTAACGTTCAAAAATTTTACTTGACAACCTACGACACTTGTACTACTTTGGCCAAAAATTTGAGCTTAGCAAGGAATTTTCAGGAGGCAGAGAGATGCAGAAAAACAAATACCTGGCGCTATCGGCCGTGGGGTTTTTCCTGACAGGATGTGCAGGATTAACCAAGAACCAAGCGGCGATCGTGGGCGCTACGTTGTGCGGTGTTGGCGGCGCGGCAGGCGGCGCGGTGGCAGCGAATAACCGTATCGAAGGAAGCAAGCGCAACACCGGTGCCGCGGTTGCGATTGGCGCTGTTTCTGGAGCCGTGCTCTGCGGCGGCTTAGCTTATTTGTTGACGGAAGATCCGAAGCCGGCGGCCAAACCCGCGCCACCGCCGCCACCACCACCTCCTCCGCCTCCTCCCGCGCCCAAGAAACCCGCAGAGAAGCCTGCAGAAAAGAAACCCGCAGCGAAACCCGCAGCGAAACCCGCAGCGAAACCACCAGCGCCCAAAGTCGAGCGCACGATCATTCTCGACGATGTCTTGTTTGACTTCGACAAGAGCAACATCAAGCGCGAAGCCGGTGCTATCCTCGACTTCATGAACGAGAACAAAGACAAGAACGCTAACCTGTCCGGTCACACCGACAACGTGGGTAGCGACGCCTACAACCAGGCGCTGTCCGAACGTCGGGTTGCTTCTGTTAAGGATTATGTCAGCGGCAAAGGTGTAGCCGGTAGCCGGATCTCCGGCCAGGGCTTTGGCGAGAGCAAGCCGATCGCTGATAATAAGACTGCGGAAGGGCGGGCAAAGAACCGCCGCGTCGAAATAAAAGTTAACTAGTACCAGAGTCATTGGGTTCAGCACAATGCGGATGCCGGGCAAGGCAAGAATTATCCTCCTGGCATCCGCATTGTTATTTCCACAGTTGGTCCCCGCTCAGGTGATCAACTTCAAAGAGCTGCAAAATCAGATTCTGGGTTATAAGAGCTGGTTAGATCGGTTCGGTGCCGGTGGTTCCAGGTTTTGGACACGGCTCGATAGCAGCAAGCGGCCCCATCGCCTCTATGTCGGCGAAGCTTTCTTGAACGCCGACGACGGTGAAAAAGAAGAGTTCATCGAAATATTTTCGCGTTTCCTCGCCGGCCATCCCGATAAAAACATGCTGATCGATATCTACGATTCGTCGACAAACAAATATATCGGCGAGTACGGGTTCGGTGGCTTTCGGCTTTTTCCCACGCCTCGCTAGTTCCCGTTCCGATAGTTGATACTGCGATGACCGCAAAGCCGTCAGCGCTTTGCCGCTGAGTCGTTTTGCCTCAAGGGACACGGCCGTATTGTCGTTTCCACGCAACTGCTGCGCTTGAGCCATGAACAGACCCTCACCGCTCCGCTGCTATCGGTGATCTCGGTCAGGTAAGTTTAGGATATTCTTAGCACAACTGCGAAGTTTAGTGGTATGTAGACGCCAACAAATCTAATTTTTTATGGACTTGTCGGCTGGACTGCGCAGCGATGCGCGCACGATCTTCTCGGCGGCGTTAGCGGCCGTCGACCCGGCTGCTGCGCTGAAGCGGCAGGTCACGCGCGTTGGCGATCGTTTGCAGATTGCCGGGCGGTGGATCGATCTTGCCCAGGTCGGGCATATTTCGGCCGTCGGTGCCGGCAAGGCCTCGGCCGGAATGGCACTGGCGATCGAAGCCATCTTAGCCGACAAGGTCCCTGAGGGGCTGGTCATCGTCAAGGACGGCTATGGACAAGCGACGAGCAAAATCCGCGTGGTCGAAGCGGGTCATCCGGTTCCTGACGCGCGCGGCGTCGACGCTGCCAATGAAATCATCGAAATGGTGCGCGCCGCCGGGCCAGACGATCTGGTCCTGTGTCTGCTTTCGGGCGGCGGCTCGGCCTTGCTCAGTGCTCCGGCCGAAGACATTTCGCTCGCCGACAAGCAACGCGCCACCGAGCTGTTGCTGCGCTGTGGCGCGACGATCCAAGAGATCAACGCGATCCGCAAACATGCTTCGCAAATAAAAGGCGGCCAGCTGGCGCGATTGGCCAGACCGGCGCGGCTTGTTTCGCTGATTGTTTCCGATGTCATCGGCGATCCGCTCGATGCCATTGCTTCGGGTCCGACGGCTCCTGACCCGACGACGTTTGCCGATTGCTTGGCGGTCATCGACCGTTACAGTTTGCGCCAGGCGATGCCGGCAGCGCTGATCACGCGCTTCGAGGCGGGACAGCGCGGCCAAATCGACGAAACGCCGAAGCCGGGAGACGCGGTGTTTGCCGGCGTGCAGAACGTTATCGTCGGTAATAATCGCGAGGCCGTGCTGGCCGCCGAACAGAAGGCGGTGGCGCTCGGCTATCGCACCCTGGTGCTCAGTGAGCCGGTGCAAGGCGAAGCGGCACAGGCCGGGCTGGCGTACGCGGCACTGTGCCAAAAGGTCGCGGCGACGGGTGCGCCCGTGGAGCGTCCGGCCTGCGTTCTTAGTGGCGGTGAAACCACAGTGACGGTGCGCGGCCATGGCCGCGGCGGCCGCAACCAAGAGTTTGCTACCGCGGCGGCAACTGCCATCGCTGGGTTGCCTAACGTTGTGATCTTGAGCGGCGGCACCGATGGCGGCGACGGGCCGACCGATGCAGCCGGCGCCATCGTTGACGGCGCCACCATCGCGCGCGGTAAAGCGTTGGGGCTCGATGTCGCCAGCTTCTTGGCAAACAATGACACTTACCACTATCTCAAAGCAGTCGACGAGCTACTGATTACCGGGCCGACGCTTACCAATGTTATGGATGTGCAGGTCATGCTGATCGGCTGACAACGGTAACGCGATCTGTCACCTAGACAATTTTCAGCTCAAAGTGTAAATTCGCCCCACAACGGCGGTCATGGCGAAAGCGAAATACATAGTCGTCGAAGGGCCCATCGGTGTCGGCAAGACCAGTCTTGCCAAAATGTTGGCGAATGAGTTTCAGGCGCGGACGATCTTCGAGCGCGTGGAAGAGAACCCGTTTCTGCCAAAATTTTATCAGTCGCGCGAGACCTACGCCTTCCAGAACCAGACCTTTTTTCTGCTCAACCGCTATCAGCAGCAGATGGAGTTGAGCCAGCAGGACCTGTTCAATCAGAACACGGTTTCTGACTACCTGTTTGCCAAGGACAAGATCTTTGCCAGCCTGACGCTAAGCGCCGAAGAGCTCAGCCTTTACCAGCAGATATATGCGCTGTTGAACGCCCGGGTGCCGAAACCGGACCTGGTCGTCTACCTGCAAGCGCGGCCCGAAGTGCTTTACAAGCGGGTCAAAAAAAGGGATAAGAAATACGAGCGAAGCGTAACCTTCGAATACCTGACAGAGGTGGCGCAGGCGTACAATCAGTTCTTTTTTCGCTATGATGAGACGCCGCTCCTGGTCGTCAACACCTCTGAGATCGATTTCGTGGCAAGCAGCAAGGATCGGGCTGACTTGATCAAAGAAATCAATAGTATGGGTTCGGGGACGCAGCATTATATACCGCTTGGATCCAAGTAATCTGGACCGAGACGGATGCCAACAGGCGCACTTTAGAGAGACCATGGGGTCTCCCTGCCGATATTGGCCTTCCGGTTCGTTCCGGAGGGCTTTTTTGTTTTAGGGGGATTGATGGCCGACAAAGTGACCGTGCCAGAGATTGTCCGGAAGAAACAGCGCGGCGAGAAAATCACTTGCCTGACCGCCTACGACTACTCCTTTGCGCGTATTCTGGACGACGCAGGCGTCGACATGCTCCTGGTTGGCGATTCTCTGGGCTGTGTTGTGCAGGGGCACGCCAACACCTTGCCGGTGACCATCGATGAGATGATCTATCATACGCGCTTGGTCGTGCGCGGCCGTAAAAGGGCGCTGGTTATCGGTGACATGCCGTTTCTTTCCTATCAGGTGAACAGTGAAGAAGCGCTGCGCAACGCCGGACGTCTACTGCAAGAAGGCGGCGCGGAGGCGGTCAAACTGGAAGGCGGCGTGGCGATGCGCGAGACCATCGCCAAAATCGTCGCGGTGGGCATACCGGTCATGGGCCATGTCGGGCTGACGCCGCAATCGGTCCACAGCTTCGGCGGCTACAAAATCCAGGGTAAAGAAAAAAGCCAGCGCGAGGCCGTGCTGCGGGACGCGTTGGCGGTGCAAGAGGCGGGCGCCTTTTCGATTGTGCTCGAAGGCATGCCGCTCGATTTGGCTAAAGAAATCACCGAGCGGTTGACTATTCCTACGATCGGCATCGGCGCCGGCGTCCACTGCGACGGCCAGGTTTTGGTGATTCACGATATGCTGGGATTGTTCGATGATTTCCGGCCGAAATTCGTCAAAAGGTATGCTGAGCTCAAAAATGTCATGAACGGCGCGGTCAAAGAATTTATCGGCGAGGTGCGCGAGCAGAAATTTCCGGCACAGGAGCACTCGTTCAAATGAGAGAAGCACAAGAGATTGGGGTGATGGAGTCTTGGAATGGTGGAGTGATGGGTTCGGATCGAGAAACCCAATACTCCAATACTCGATCACTCCAACTTATCCCGATGCAGGTTATCGAGCGCATCGCCGACATGCGCGCCTGGAGTGAAGCCGAGCGGCGCGCGGGCCGGCGGATTGTCTTTGTGGCGACCATGGGCGCGCTGCATGAGGGCCATCTCACACTGGTGCGCGACGCGCGCCGGCGCGGCGACCGCGTGGTGGTGTCGATCTTTGTTAATCCGATGCAGTTCGGCCCCAAGGAAGATTTCACGGCTTACCCGCGCGACCTCAAACGCGACCAAGCGCTCTTGGAAGGCGCAGCAGTGGACGTGCTTTTCTTTCCCGCGGCGGCGGAAATTTATCCCGCCGGGTTCCAAACCCATGTCGAGGTGGAAAATGTCAGCCTGCCGCTATGCGGTGCGGTAAGGCCGGGCCATTTCCGCGGTGTGGCGACCGTGGTGACCAAACTTTTTAACATCGTCAAACCGCACGTCGCGATCTTTGGCGAAAAGGACTACCAGCAGCTCCAAGTGATTCGCCAATTCGTCCGTGACCTAAACCTCGACGTCGACGTCGTCGGCCACCCGATCGTGCGCGAGAAGGACGGCCTGGCGATGAGCTCGCGCAACGCCTATCTCAGTGCCGAGGAACGGCAAGCCGCTTTGTGCCTGTCCCGCTCGCTGTGCCGCGCCGAGCGCATGGTGCGGCGCGGTGAGACGTCGGCGCAGAGGCTGCTCGAAGCGGTTAGCTCCGAGATCGAGCGGGAACCGCTGGCGCAGATCGAGTACGCCAAGCTCTGCGACGCCGACACGTTGGCCGACCTCGAATCGGTCCAACACAAGGCGCTTGTCGCCCTCGCCGTGCGCGTTGGCAAAACCCGCTTGATCGACAATCGTCTGCTACAACGTTAAACTCCCAGCGTGACAGAAGACGCGGCGATAAAGCCCAAACAGCGCTGGACCGAAAGGCTGCGCGCCTATTTTCTTTCGGGGCTACTGGTTTTCCTGCCGGTGGCGATCACCCTCTGGTTTCTCGGCTGGGTCATCGAGCTGCTCGACAGCGTGTTGGCGGTCATGCCGGATGCGTTCCATCCGAACACCTATTTGCCGGGGCCGGTGCCGCGTCTTGGCGCCGTGGTGACGCTGCTGCTGATTCTGTTTCTCGGTGTGCTAACCCGGGGAGTGGCCACGCGCCGTGTTCTTGCTGCGTGGGACAACGTTCTCAGCCGGATTCCGGTGGTGCGCGGTATCTACAGCGCCGTGCAAAAACTCGTGCAGACCTTTCTCGGCCAATCGCAGACCAATCGTCAAGTGGTCATGATCGAGTACCCGCGCAAGGGCATTTTTACTGTCGGCTTTGCCATGGGGCGTGCCTGGCACGAACTGGAAAAACCCAACGAAGCGGCTTTGATCAATGTTTTTATTCCAACGACACCCAACCCAACCTCGGGGTTTTACCTGCTAGTCCCGAGCAATGAGGTCTCAGCGCTCAACATGAGCATGGAAGAGGCGCTCAAATTGATCACCTCCGGCGGCCTGATCACACCGGACGACAAGAACCGTGGCAACGGCAAATAAGGAAGCCGCTGACGGCGAAAAGACGATCTGCGTCAACCGCCAGGCCCGGCATAACTATTTTATCGACGAGACCTACGAAGCCGGCCTGGTGCTGGTCGGCAGCGAGGTCAAATCGCTGCGCGACGGCAAGGCTAACCTCGTCGACAGCTACGCGCAGATTCGCAAAGGCGAAGCCTTTTTGCTCAATGCCCACATCAGCCCCTACGACGCGTCGAGCCAGTTCAACCACGAGCCGGCGCGCAGGCGTAAATTGCTGCTGCACGCGCGCGAGATCGAACGGTTGACCGGCAAAACCAAAGAGCGCGGCCTGACGCTGATTCCGCTCAAAATGTACTTTAAAAACGGCCGCGCCAAAGTCGAGCTTGGCCTGGCGCGCGGCAAAAAACTCTACGACAAACGCGAGACGCTGAAGCGCAAAAATGCCGAGCGCGAAGTCGAACGGGCGATCAAGGTCCGATAGCTAACTTTTCTTCTGCAATTCCTTCCGCGCAGGTTGTCTCCCGCCAAGGGTACGCAAAAGAGTCGGAGTATCTCCCGCAAAGGCGCGAAGGCGCAAAGGGTCGGATAGTTTCGGATAAACCTTTAATAGGACAGTTATTATTTCCTCCGAACTTTGCGGCTTAGCTCACCCTAAACAGGGTGGCCGGTTTGCTCCGTAACGGTGGCCGATTTCGATCGGAACGGGTGGCCGTTTTGCAGCGGAATCGCTGGCCGGTTTGGCACGGAATACGCACCTGACACTCAAGTTTCCCCGCATACCCTTGACCCCGCTCTGGAAAGCAGTTAACGTAGTGACATCACTACAAGTAAGGCGAGTTCAATGCAAATGGGATTGAGAGAAGCCAATCAGCGATTTTCCAAAGCGATCAAGGCTGTGAAATCGGGCAAGGATGTAGTTCTAACCGAGCGCGGCAAGCCGATCGCCGTGATCAAGCCGTTGGCGATCGAGGAAGATGCGCGTGCCACCCTGCGCCGATTGGAAGTGGAGGGAGTCCTACGGTGCGGCCCCAAGAGTGAAAGACCCATGCCCACAGGGCGCTCGCCTGTGCGTATGAAGGGTAAATCGATCGCCCAGACAATCAGCGAAGAGCGCGACGAGCGATGAGTCTTGCCTACTTCGATACCAGCACCCTGGTCAAGAACTACGTCCAAGAAGCCGGTTCGACACAGGCTCGACAATTGCTCGCTGCTTACGAATTTCTTTCCTCAGCGATAACCCCGATCGAGCTCCATTCGGCCGTGCAACGGCGTTATCGACAAGGCGAAATCACGAGGCCAAACTATCATGCGATCCTGGCTCGCGTAAAAACCGACCGATCATATTGGCAGTTAGTCGAAACGGTGCCGCAAGTTTTGACCAAAGCCGAAGACACAGTTGTAAAGTATAGTGTCCGAACGCTGGATGCCATTCACCTAGCCTCCGCGCTTATGATACAGCATTCGCTCGGTACGCCATTGCCATTCGTTAGCGCCGACGAGCGCCAGCTCGCGGCGGCGCGCCGTTGTAAGCTCCAGACGATCGCCGTGCTTTAGGGTCCGCTCGCGCCGCGGCTTTCATGTGCGTAAAAGACTCCCGACCCCTTTTCCGTCACCTGGCACAACAATATCGCCGACAACGTAACCTGTTCTCAGCTAGGCCACCGACTTCGCCAAAGTCGAGCTTGGCCTGGCGCGCGGCAAAAAACTCTACGACAAACGCGAGACCTTGAAACGCAAGATGGCGCAGCGCGAAGTCGAGCGCTCGATCAAGGTCCGGTAGGGAATCGGCGATGTGTTTTCGCAAGCCGGCTTCGCCCAGTGCGAAACGTATTTCATTGCAATCAACGGGAACTTTTGATTGGATTGAATGGTTTTACGTTGCAAGGAGGTTACTCATGAGAATCAGACTTTTATCTACTCTGGTCGCGTGCCTGATGGTGCTCGCGGCCCATGTCGCCCATGCGGACGACATCACAATCACGAAAGAGGCTTTGCAAAAGCAGCTGGGCAAAGCCGACGTGGTTGTGGTGGACGTGAGAACTGGAAAGGACTGGGGGGCCAGCGAGCACAAGATCAGCAAGGCAGTGCGCGTGCCGCAGGAAAACGTGGCTACGCTGACGAAAAAGCACAAGAAGGAAACGACCTTCGTATTTTACTGTGCTTGACCCGACGAATTTACAAGTGCCCGTGCGGCACAACAACTGCGCGACGCCGGTTTTGCTAAAGCATATGCTCTCAAGGGAGGTTGGCATGAATGGTTCAGAGCCAAGCTTCCGGTCGATCCCAAATAGTCGGTAGCACGAGCGGGGCCGAGGTGCATTTGCCTCGACGCCCCGCTCGATCTCTAGCTTCGACACATAGCTGCTGCGCAACGGTTAGTCGGGCTGGGCGTTTCTTCCACCATTTTAGGCCTAGCAAAAATCTCCTCGACCTATGGCTGTCGCTGCCGTCATCGCCATCGGGAGCGGGTTAGCGTTTGCGCTCTCACCTGCGTCTCTCACAGTCTTGGGCAATTTGGTCGGCAGCACGGGCGATAGATTTCTTCTAGTTATCGTGCTCGCCGCCGTCATGCACGCTTGCACCGCGGTCACATACGGTCGGGCTGCGCGGCTTTTTCCCGGCCCGACGAGCGAGTCGCGGCTGATCGGCAGCTTGTGTGGCGAGCTCGCCGGGGCGGCGCTGCCATTGATGGCGCGCTGGCCCATGGCTGTGGTTGGATCGACCGCTTTGCTGGTGACCGCAGGCTACACGTTCAACGAAGTATTTGTCCGCTGGTTTCCCAATCTGGGTTTTTCGTTTTTGCTGCTTGCTTGCCTTGCCGTCATCAATCTAGCGAACGAAAGAATCTGGATCATATTCCAAGGGACGTTTCTGGCAGTGGCCATGCTCGGCTTACTGACGTTGGTCGCGGTTGGTTTGCTGATGCCCGCAACGCCGTTGGCAGAGACCCCGGCTGTGGTGCCCAGTCACAGCTCGATGGCGATCGGTGTCAACGCCTTTTCCCTATTCCTCGGATTTGACCTGGCAGTTTATCTAAGCCACTCCTGGCGACCGCCGACGGTATGGTGGATCGCCGGGCTCATGCTATCGGCGATCGGCTTATTGCTTTGGGGATGGGTGTCGGCTCAGCATGTTGCCGCGTTGCGTCTCGCGGAAAGCAGCCTGCCGCATATGCTCGTAGCCAAAACGATTTTCGGCGAGCACGGCCGTTGGCTCATGGGTAGCGTGGGAATCGCCGGAACCTGCGCCGCGGTGAACCTGCTGTTTCGCGGCACTACGCAAGCGACCCTCGCCGTCGCTGGCAGCGTTGCGCGCTCAAAGTGGGTCGCGAGTCGCTGGAGACGAAAACTGCCCACCCTCGTGTTGGCCGCGTTGGTTGCTGCCATGTTCGGTACCGGCATGGGCGGCGAGTCGATACTCGACGCATGGCTCGCCGGTAGTCTTTGGTTATGGCTCGCGAGCCACGCGGTGCTGCACGCGGCGCTGATCGTGCAGAGGCTCGCTCCTGAGCATCGGCCCGTAAAAGCGGTTTCTGCTTTCGCTCATGCCTACATCGCGCTCGTAATCATTGGCGCCGTACTGCTAGGCGCCCTGATGTTATCGCCCGCGCCGCGCCAGCAAATTGTTTTCATGACAGTGGTAGGATTGGGCACTGTTATTCTTGTCTATCTCTATCGACGCTACCCAGGTGTGTGACCAAGCAGTCACGGCGTCGATTCCCCAGCCACTACAAGTTCTGCTTGTTGTTTCAGGCGCGGCAAAGTTACACAACGAAAATAATTTTTTCAGAGGTCACTCAACGCGGCGCGGCTCTCCGGGCTGCGGAGTCTACTCGCCAATCGATTCGAGCAGCCAAGTCGCCTCTTCCCTTGTAAAATCACGGTGGTCGTTGGCGCGGGCGATGCGGTTGAAGCGCGAATCGGGGATCCAGCAGTGGCGCATGCGCCTTTCCGGGTCGGCGTGCAGATCGGCGAGGAAGGCGTCGAGTTTGCTGGCCACTTGGAGCCAGCGCGCGGTATCGTTGGGATAAGAGCGTTTGATTGCACCGTAGAGAGACAAGTAGGCGGCGTTGGCCGCGTCGGGCGCGGTGATGATGCCGTCGATATCGCGGGCGTCGGCGTGCTGAGACAAGCCCATGGTGTGAAACCAATCGCTAGGTTTGATCTGGTGGGTGGCAAACGATTCAAGCTCCACTGCGTTCATGAAACTCCTTGTTAAAGAAATTAATGATACACGATCACACGAGCGCGCCCACGGCGCGCTTGCGACGACCTCATCGTTAGTGGGAACAAATAAAATGATGCCATATTTTTTCTCTCAATTCCAGACTGGCTTGATAGGAATGAGAGCGCGAGGTAATGTCCATGCTCTATGAAGTCTGCGCAAAGAACGATCTGGTTAAGTTTATTCCTCTCGCTAGGTTTTTTGTGCCTGGTGAGACCCGGCTTTTCGGCGGACAAACTGCGGGTCAGCAATTGCTACATCGGCGGGGCGATCTTGCCTTTGTGGCTTGCTCAGGACGCAGGGTTCTACGCTCGTGAGGGGCTCGACGTCGAGCAAATCTGGATTCAAGGCAACCCCTCCGTGGCTTCGCTCGTGTCTGGCGAAATCGATCTGGTCTATTGCATTCCGCACAACGTGATCGGCGCCATCGCCGGCGGCGCCGACTTGCAATTCATCGCCAGCATTTACAATCGCATGCAATATCGCATCGTCGCCGCGCCGGGCATCGACAAAGTCGAACAGCTCAAAAACAAGTTGCTCGGCATCGCGCGCATCCATGATGTCTCGCACTTCTACGTGCGGTTGGCGTTGAAAAAATTTGGCATGAATGCCGATCAGGACGTGCGGGTGATTTCTACCGGCGGCCAGGCCGATCGCTCCCTGGCGCTGAAAAATGGCCGGGTAGCGGCGACGATTCTGAATCCGGCCTTTGCCATGAGCCTGGAAAAAGACGGCTTTAAAACTATTCTCGACATAGAGAGTCTCAATTTCCCCGTGGTCGGCAATATGAGCGCGATGCGCCGCCAGTTTTTGAAAGAGCGTCGGCCGGTGGCGGTGCGCTTTGTTCGAGCGCTGGCGGCGAGCGTGAAAAAGATTCAAGAAGATCCGGAGTTGAGCAAGAAAGTTTTGGCCAAGTACCTGCGTCTGCAAGACAAGGCGCTGATCGAAGAGAACTACCGTTTCAACTCAGGAAAATTCTTAGAGCCCTACCCGACGATCCCAATGGATGGGTTGCGCTACGCTATTGATTCATTGGTCCCAACGGTGCCGGCGGCGAAGAATTTGAAAGCGGAGAACATCGTCGATTTGAGCATTATGGCCGACGCGGGGAAATAGAGACAAGGATGAATTATGAAAGCCGAAGGATGAATTTCGGACAGGGTCTGTTTTCCGCTTTCATAATTCGTTTTCTATTTCGCGAAGAGCTTCTTGGTCCAGCCCGAATCTTCCAGCTTTTTGATCACGCTCTTATCGACCATCGTTTTGGCCTCGAACTTCGCCAAGTCCGGTTGGTCTTCGGCCATCATATTCGTCTGTCCTTCTAGCTGCGTGATCGAGACGTAGGGTGGGACATCGGTCTGAGTCGCTAAGGTGTTCCATGCTTCTTCGAGGTCGACGTCATTGGTGTTGCGGGTGTATTTGCTGACGATCTGTTTGGCGCCGCGTTTCTGAGTGAAAATAAATCGAATCGATTCCAGCCAGGCCATGAAGTTGTGATCAAGCGAGCAAGCCCGGTCTTCGAGGTTGAAGCGCCGGCGCCTTACGGATAAGTTCGGCTTCAAATCTTCGCCCGAGGAGATCCGCGATGGTCCAATACTCTCCCAAACTAACCTTCGGTCCCGAAAGCGCCGACTGGCAAGAGCGACTGAACACCGAGCGCATGCGCACGCAGCGCGTGGCGCGCGCGCAGGCGATCATGAAAAAACATGGCGTCGCCGCGCTGCTCGAAGCCAATCATCATAATATTCGCTATCTCACGGCGCTGCGCGGTTTTGTTTATCCGATGTGCCGCTACGTGTTGTTTTTCGCCGAGCACGATCCGGTGATGTACGAGCACAATGGCTACTATCATCAGATGCCGGATCAGTGCCCATGGATCAAAGAGTGGCGGCCGGCGCACTCGTGGCTTTCCGGCGCGCCGGGGCCGGAAGCCTGCGCCGATGAGGCGAAAGCTTTTGCCGTCGAGATCAAAGCCGAGCTAGAAAAGCGCGGCTTGCTCGGGGAGAAATTGGCCTTGGGCAGTTTCGACGGCAACGCGCGCGAGGCGTTAATGAACGCCGGCGTCAAAAATATCGTCGACTCGCGCAACATCATGCTCGAAGCGCGCATGATCAAGAACCAAGACGAGATTGCTTGCCTGAAAACCTGCGCTGCCATGGTCGATGGCGTTTGGTATCGCGTTTGGGAAAACCTGAAGCCGGGCATCCGCGACACGGACCTGATGCGCATCGCATCGGCAGCCGGCTTTGCAATGGGCTTGGAAGGGCCGGTGCCGGGCGGTTGGCGCACCGGACCGACGACGTTCGATCGCGGCCCGCATGCGACCGGCCGGGTGATTCAATTTGGCGACATGGTTTACGGCTCCTACTGCGGCGCGACCTACATGGGCTACGGCAGCTGCACCTATCGGACTTTCATCGTCGGCCGAAAACCGACGGCGAAGGAACAAGACTGGTACAAGCAGGTGCGCGAGCGCTTGGATCTCGTCATCTCCGAAATCAAGCCGGGCAAAACCACGGCGGATGCGGCCAAACATTTCCCGCCGGCGACCAAGTGGGGCTACAAGAGCGAAGTCGAAATACTCGCCAGCGAAATTGGCCACGGCATCGGCCTCGGCACCAACACCGGCTACGATATTCCGATCATCAACCGTTTGTGGTCGTTCGACCATCCGCAAGTTTTCGAAGAAGGCATGACCCTCGCCGTCGAATCGCGCGAAGGCGAAACCCGCGTCGGCGGCGCGCGGCTGGAAAACATGTTGGTGGTGACCAAGAACGGCGCCGAGATTATGGATTACTTTCCGCGGGATGAGGTGCTAATGGCGCCGCGCTGAGCGGGAAGTTTTCTCGAGGTCGCAAAGGCAAAATCGCGCTCTGAGTTGTCAGAGCCTTGGACTCTGTTTCGTTGTGTGCGCGGCAACATCGCCGATCGCTACACCGTGTGCGCGATCGCGCGTTGCAAGCGAACCGGATCCGTGGAAGATTAGCCGGGTCCCGATATGCCCGTCAAAATTCTCGACCATATCACGGTAGTCGAATGCGCAACGTTCGTCACTGGTCGGTACGCGACCGCGCTGCTCGCCGATCTCGGCGCGCGGGTGATCAAGATCGAATCGCCGCCGGAGGGCGAAACCAATCCCGGTTTGATTTACTGCTCGATCTCCGCCTTTGGCCAGACCGGCCCCTACGCCAAAAAGCCGGGCTTCGATACGTTGGGGCAAGCGATGAGCGGCTTGTTGAGCTTGCTCAGCGATTCGAGCGATCCCAAGGTTATGGGCATGGCGCAGGTGTGTTTTTGGCAAGTCAGGCCATCACCGGTCATATGATTTTAGGGATTGTCGCAACAATGAAGAGTTCGGTGACGAGCTTCCCCCTTTGGAAAAGGGGGATTGAGGGGAATTCGTCTTACGCGTCTCGAAGAAAATCCCCCCTTCCCCCCTTTTTCAAAGGGGGGTTAATTGGGATTTTAAGCGCAACGCTCTTTAGTTTTCTGACCGCGCTGTTTTCTTCGATGGCGTTGGCCCAAGACAAACAAACCACCACGCCGGATATTTTTCGCCAGTTCTCCGAACATGTCGTCAAGATCGAAGTGGTCGAGACCGGCTCGGCGGCCAAGGCGACCATCGGCACCGGTTTCTACGCCGACGCTGCCGCGCGCATTGTCACCAACTATCACGTGGTTTCAAAGCTGATCCATTCGCCGGAGCGCTACCGAATTGAGATTACCAACACCGGCGGGCAGACCAGTCAGGCGACCGTGCTGGGCGTCGACGTCGTCTACGATCTCGCGGTGCTGCACGCGCCGCGCGCGCACAAGGGGTTTTTGCAGTTGGCGCCGATTCAGATTCAACAGGGGACACGGCTCTATTCGCTGGGCCATCCGCGCGATCTCGGTTTGACGATTGTCGAAGGCACCTACAATGGTTTGCTGCAGCACACGCTCTATCCGAAAATTCTCTTTAGCGGTTCGATCAATCCCGGCATGAGCGGCGGTCCCACAGTGACGCAGGCGGGCTCGGTGGTCGGCATCAATGTCAGCACTCAGGGCGAACAGATCAGTTTCCTAGTGCCGGTGGAGCGGGCGATTGCGCTGTTGGAGCGCACGGCCAAAGTCGACAGCCGGACGGCAGCGAGCTTTCTGCCGGAGGTCGGCCGGCAGATCCACGCTTATCAATCCTCCTACTTGGCAAAGACCTTCGTCGGAGCTATGCCAACGCTGGCGCTGGGTCCCTATGAGCTGCCGACCAAACCGGCGCCGTTTTTCCGCTGCTGGGCCGACGCGGTGCGGCGCAAGGATCTGCCCTATGCGGTGGTGAACCACGATTGTTCCACCGATGACTATATTTTCGTCTCGGCGGAGCAGTCCTCCGGCATCGTGCGCTTCAATCATCAACTGTTGTCGACCGGAGAGCTCAATCCCATGCGGTTTTTTTCACTGTACGGGGGGCAGCTTCAGGCCGGCAAAATCGGCATGATCGGCAACGAAGAAGAAGTCACTTCGTTTCGCTGTGAGACGCGCAATGTCGCTCTGAGCGGCGGTAAAGTGCGCAGTGCGCTGTGCGCGCGCCAGTACATCAAACTGCCGGGCTTGTTCGATGCCATGCTGCGGGTGGCGCCGGTGGGGTCGCGCAACGCCGGCTTGATTTCGACGTTGAGCCTGTCGGGCGTGAGCTACGATAACGTCGAAGCGCTGGCGCGGCGTTACCTGGAGGCGATCAAATGGCGCCGCTAGGATACATCGAAATCCTCGATCCCAAAGGCCGCGTCAGCGTGCGCCACCCGATCGATGCGTTTCCGGTGACCATCGGACGCGGCTACACCAATCAAATCATTCTCGACGATCCCTACGTTTGTCCGGAGCATGTGACGATCACGCAAAGTGAGATGGGTCGTCTGGTCGTCGACGATCTAGGCAGCGTCAACGGCTTGCGCACGGCGGACGATGGCAAAACGGTCAAAAATCTGCCGCTCCACTCCGGCGGCAAGTTTCGCATCGGCCACACCACCCTGCGTTACTGCACGGCGGTGACGCCGGTGGCGGCGACGCAGATCGATCGCATCGATCTGTTTTCCCGGCTGGCTTCTCCGTATATCGCTCTGGCCGCTGGAGTGGTCGTGCTGCTGGCATTGGCGTTGGACTTCTTTCTCGCCAACATCGATCGCGTGACCGTGCTGCGCGTGATCACCGAGCCGTTGGTAGCGATATCGATGATGGCCGTGTGGGCCGGTATCTGGTCCTTCGTTAGCCGAATCGTTTTCGGCCGCCTCTATTATGCGCAGCATTTTCTGATCACCTGCGCCGCGATGCTGGTGTCGTTATTCTTTAACGAGAGCTCCGAATGGTTGGAGTTCTTAGTGCCCAACAGCCACGCCGTTTGGGCGGCATCGGTATTTGGCTCGGCGGCGATCCTTGCCGTCAGTGTTTTCGCCCATCTGAGCTACGCCTCGGGGATGCGCTGGACCTCACGCCTTTACGCCGGGTTACTCGTCAGCATGGCGGTGATCGGCGTCAGCGCGATTACCGAGTATGCCAACCGCGAGAAGTTTAGCACCGTGATGGAATACTCCGGGGTGGTCAAGCCGATGGACGCGCGCTTTCTGCCGGCGCGATCGCTGGACCAGTTCATGAGCCGCACGGCACCGTTGAAGAAGGAGCTCGACCAGCTGCTGCAAAAAGCCCAGACGACGCAGCGCTAGTCGGTATCCGCTGAAACCCCTCCAGCGAAGGCGTCAGAGTAACGCTTCCTTTGGTTTGACTTGGACGGGGGCTCTGGCTAGGTTGCGAGGTTATCGATCGTTCAAGGCTTCAAAGATTCATTAGTTCAAGGGGAACGCGATGATTTTTGACGTTGAAATAAATTCCGCAGCCCATTATCCGGCTGAGCGAGTTCCCGGGTTGATCGAACTGGCCGAGCAAGTCGGCTTTGGCGCATTCTGGAAGGGTGAGTCGAATAGCACCGATCCGTTCGTCATGCTCTCAGCAGTGGCGAGCCGCACCAAACGGATCCAGCTCGGCACGGCGATCTATCATATCTACGGCCGCAGTCCGGTCACTCTGGGCATTCAATCGGCGACGCTGCAGGACCTATCGGGCGGGCGCTTGCTTTTGGGATTGGGTGTTGCCAACAAGGCGATCGCCGGCTGGCACGGCGGCGTGTTCGATCGCCCATTGAAACGCGCCCGCGAGTACATCGATGTCGTGCGCAAGGTTGCCGCCGGTGAGCGCACCGAGTATGAGGGCGAAATCTACAACACCGGCACGCGTTTTCAGCTCTCATGGAAGCCGAGTTATCCCAACGTGCCAGTCTATCTCGCCGGCCTCGGCCCGCAGATGACCAAACTAGTCGGCAAAATTTCCGACGGCATCGTTATCAACATGGCGACGCCGGCGAAGGTAAAAGAAATTGTCGCGCGGGTGCACGAAGGGGCGCGCGAAGCCGGGCGCGACCCGAGCAAGATCGAAATCGTCGCCAAGTCGCGCGTCTCGCTCAATGCCGACAAACAGAAGGCGCGCGAGAAGCTGCGCCAGGTGCTGACGTTTTACAACATCGCCGATCATTACAGCGACATGCTGCGCGGCATGGGCTTTGACAAAGAAGTGAGCGCGATCCATGAGGCGTTTCAAAAAGGCGGTTTCAAAGCTGCCATGGGCGCGTTGACCGATGAGTATATGGATAAGCTGCCGGTGGTGCCGGCGAGCGACGTGCGTGAGATCAAAGAGCGCATGAAGGCCTTCGAAGAAGTCGGCGTGACGCGCATGGTGATACCCTACGTGCCGGTCGTCGACCCGGTGGAGGATGCACGCCATTTCTTCGAAGCGTGGGGACGCGCGTAGCAGAGCGGTTTCGAGTTCCGGGTTTAGGGTTTCGAGTCGACTCGGAGATCGGTTGAAACGAATTCCAACGGCTAGACAACCGGCAGTAGCCAAAATGAAAGGGGCGCGGTGATCTGCACGCCTTTTTTTATCGCGCTTGAACGGAACTATTTTTTCTCTAGATGGAGCACGCCTCTTTGCGTGTCGATGTCCATGCGGAAGTTGGCGAGAAAGTCGAGTCCGAGCAGGCCGGCGATGCGGCTGTCGGTCTGAATGTCGTGAATGGCGGCGGTAAGGTTCTTAATTTCGATGCCGCCGACGGTAATCGAATCCAGGCTCACGAGCGGCGCTTGAATGGTGCCGTTGGCGGTTTGAAAGGGGGCGGGGCGCTGAGCGCGGCCGGCGTCGATGTTCAACTCTTTCGCCGTGGCGCTCGATATCATGGTGTAGCTGGCACCGGTATCGACCACCAGTTTGGTGGTCGTCTTGCGGTTTAACGTGGCGTCGACTACCACCACGGAGCCCTGCTTCTCAAAGGGAATCGAGGCTTTGGTTTTAGGTGGAGGCGGCGCAGGGGTTTTGTTTTCCGGAGCCTGATAGCGGTCGGTGCGCTGGCGAAATTTTTCCGGGATGTTGTGCTGGTTATCGGTGAAATGAACGTTGCCTTGATCGTCGACCCAGCGATAATACTCTGCCGCGCCGGCCAACGTTGGGCCGAAAAGGAGTAAGAGGAACAGCGGAAGCGCTAGGATCATACGAGCCTCCTATATCATATCGGCCACGGCTTCAGGAAGATTTAACGTTTCTTTCCGCGGCGCGCGCCGACCTGCAGTTTGACGATGCATTGGGATGCACTGCGGGGGCTGCAAGGCAAATCCTCTTGACAATTTTCGGGTGAGGTCCATACTTTGAGTTTGCTATGGGCCAACTTGTTCAACTCGCGGAAAAACATCAAGCGCGCCGGCGCCGCTCCGAGAAGGAGCACTGCGTGCAGTTGCTCGAAGGCAGCCTAAAAAAAAGCATCGCCGACTATTTCTCCTCGCCGCGCGCTGAACGTTCGATGCGCGCGACGCAAATTCGCAAGCTCAGCGAAATACTCGAGTACGCCCTTAGAATCCTTTAGCGCCGTCAGGGTAAGGCGTGGACTTTCTCTATCCACTCTCGCTTATTCTGCTGTTTCTGCTCGGTCTGTTTTTGGCGGGCTGGTTCTTTTTTAGCCGCTGGCAGGAGACGTTGCGCAACCAGCCGGCGGACGCAGCGTTGCTATTGATGCAGCAACAAATCGAGCAGCTGCGCGGCCACGTGGGCCAGTCGTTGGCGGCCAACGCGCAGCTCCTGCAGCAGCAGCTCGGCCAATGGCTCGGCCAGGTGAACGAACGGCTGAGCGAGAATGCCGCGGCGCTCCATCACGCGCAGAGTAGTTTAGGCGAGCGCCTCGACAACGCCGCGCGCGTGGTCGGCAACGTGCAACGCAGCCTGGGCGGCCTGGAGGAGTCCAACCGCAAGATTTACGAAGTCGGCAAAGACATCGCGTCGCTGCAAGACATCCTGCGCGCGCCCAAGTTGCGCGGCGGCTTGGGTGAATATTTTTTGCAAGATCTGCTGGCGCAAACTCTGCCGTCCAAACATTTCGCATTGCAGCACGCGTTTAGCAGCGGCGAAAAAGTCGACGCCGTGATTCGCCTCGGACCGGCGCTAGTGCCAGTGGACGCGAAGTTTCCATTGGAAAACTTCAAACGAACGTTGGCGGCGGGCAGCGACACAGAGCAGGCCCAGGCCAAGCGGCAATTTAGCGCCGACGTGCGCAAGCATATCGACGTTATCGCGGCGAAATATATTTTGCCCGATGAAGGCACCTACGACTTTGCTCTGATGTATATTCCCGCGGAAAACGTTTACTACGAAACCATTATCAAGGATGACGCCAGCGGCGAGAAAAGTCTGAGCCAATACGCCCTCAGCAAACGGGTGGTGCCGGTTTCGCCCAATAGCCTTTACGCCTATCTGCAAGCCATCGTTTTGGGGCTCAAAGGCCTGCGCATCGAAGAACGCGCCGGTGAAATTCTCAACGGCTTGAGCCGGTTGCAAGGTGACTTTGCCCGGCTGCGCGAAGATTTTGCCATACTCGGCAAACATCTCGGTCATGCTCAGACGAGCTACCAGACGGCGGAGAAACGGCTCGACCGGTTTGGCCAGAAGTTGATGGTGGCGGACGCTGAGGAGGAAGATCTGGTTGAGCCGCGGCGGTTGGCGCGCGGCCTAAGCTCCAGCTAGGACGCAGGATCGACGACCGTGCGACTGAGCTTGTTTTCTCGGCTAACCTTCAGTTACCTGATCATCTTTCTGTTGATCGCGGCGGTCAGCGCGACGATGATCTTCCAGCTGAGCCAGTTCAACCGTATCGCCGGATCGATTCTGGAGACTGACAACCGGATTCTTGAATACGAAAAATCGTTGGGCGACTTATTGCTGTCGCAGAATCGCTATGAAAGAAAGTTCGCCATCAGCAGGGATGAGAGCCTCTTCAAGCAGTATCTGAGGCTCAACGACGATTTTAACAAACTCTTGGAGCGGGCGCGCGCGCTCAACAATCCGGTGGCTCGCGATGCGCTCGTGCAAGTGGCCACCGATCACCAAAGCTACGATGCCTTGGTACGCAAGGAATCGAAGCTTTTGCGCGCCAACCGGGCTTATCCGCAGAACCAATTCAAAGAAGAAAAAGACAAATTAACTGACGCCATGCTTGCGGCTCTGGAACGGCTGCGCTCCGATCAGCAGCGGGCGACCACCGGCAAGGTGCGACAACTGGCGGAAGCGGCCGATCAAGCCACCGAATTTGCCATAGCCCTAGGTGCCGCCTGTTTGATGCTGGCGGTCTTGCTTGCCTGGATCATGACGCGCAGCGTCACGCGCTCGGTGAACTTGCTGAAAAAGCGCACACGGGAAATCGCTCAAGGCCAATTCGAGAGCCAGTTGAAGATTGCTTCGCCGCCGGAAATCCGCGATCTCGGCGTTGCGCTGAACGCAATGGCCCAGCGGTTAAAAGAAGTGGACCGCATGAAATCCGATTTTTTTGCGACCATGTCGCACGAGCTGCGCACGCCGCTTACTTCGATAAAAGAAGGGACCGGCCTGCTGCTTGACGGCGTCGGCGGTGAGACCACCGATAAACAGCGCAAGCTCTTGACGATCCTCGCCGAGGAGAGTAATCGCCTGATCGGCCTGGTCAATTCGCTTTTGGATTTTTCCAAAATGGAAGCGGGCATGATGAGCTACGAGTTTGAAGTGGCCCATGTCGATCCGCTGGTGCGGCGGGCGATTTCGGAGATAACCCCGCTGGTCGAAGCCAAGCAGATCCAACTGCATAGCGCGATCGAAACCACGCTGCCCGCGGTCAAGCTCGATCCCGAAAGGATCTTGCTGGTGCTGCGCAACCTAATCGGCAATGCGGTAAAGTTCACACCGAAGGGCGGTGAGGTGCAGGTGGCGGCGCGCCCAGTGGATGGCAAATTGGAGATTTCTGTGAAAGACTCCGGACCGGGCATACCGGCCGAGAGTCTTACGACTATCTTTGAGAAGTTCAATCAGGGCGAGCGTAAGAACGTCTTGACGCGCCAAGGCACCGGCTTGGGATTGGCGATCGCTAAGAGTATTGTTAAGTCTCACGGTGGAGAGATATGGGCCGAAAGTCAATTGGGGCATGGCAGTCGATTTGTCTTTGTCTTGCCTTGCTGATGCTGCTGCCCGGTTGCAACTGGGTGCAGACCTGGCAAGAACGCGAGAATATCCGCGAGTCGCTGGCGCAGGGGCAATCGCTGTTGATCCGCTCGGAGTACGACGCCTCGATCAAAGAATTTGAGAAGGTGTTGACGCTCGCTCGCGATCGCGAGCCGAGCGACGCGGCGCTCTACAATATCGGCGTCATTTATGTCCTTCCCTACAACAGCGGTCGCAACCCCCAAAAGGCTCTCCACAGTTTCAAACAAGTCGTCAACGACTATCCGGCAAGTCCCTGGCGGCATCAGGGACAGGCCTGGATCAACCTGATTGACGAGACGCGGAAATCTAAACAGGAGACCGAAGTTTCCAAACAATCGACTGAAGATTCGCGGCAGGAGGTAGAAAGAATTCGGCAGGAAGCCGAGAAGTATCGGCAGCAGAGCGAACGACGCAAAGCGGAGCTCGATCGGATGCGTCAGGAAGTCGAAAAAACTCGTCTCGTGATTGAAAAATCACGACAGGTTGATATTGAGATTGAGCAGAAAAAACGCGACCGAGGGAGATGAAAAGCGCCATGTTGTTGGGCAAAATTCTAGTCGTCGATGACGACACCAATCTACTGGAGCTGATCAAAATGCGCCTCGAAGCGGCGGACTACGACGTTGCCGCCACGGAGAGCGAAGATTAGGCGTTGTCGCTTGTCAAGTCGCAAGGCTTCGATCTGTTTTTGATCGATTTGACGCTCAGCCGGAGCGATGGCATCTCGCTGATGGAAGCCTGCCACGCGATCAATCCCGAAATCCCAACCATCATTCTCACGGCCCACGGCAGTATCGAAAACGCCGTGGAGGCGATGCGCCGCGGCGCACACAGCTATTTGACCAAACCTTTTGAGCATCGCGACCTTTTGCTGCAGATCGAGCGCGCGATTCAGCACCGGCGGCTCAATTCGGAGATTAAGCGGCTCAAGGGGTTGTTGGAAGAACGCTACGATTTCTCCAATATTGTTGCGCGCAGCGCCAAGATGCGCGGCGTGCTCGACGTCGTCAGCCGCATCGCCAAGCTCGATTCAACCGTTTACATCCACGGCGAAAGCGGCACCGGCAAAGAGTTGGTGGCTAAGGCGATTCATCTGGCCAGCGATCGCCGAGAGGCGCCGTTTGTCGCGCTCAACTGCGCAGCGCTGCCGGAGACCCTGCTCGAGAGTGAGCTCTTCGGCCATGAGAAAGGCGCCTTTACCGGCGCCGTAAAGAGCACCCGGGGTTTGTTCACCCAATCGCACCATGGCACGCTTTTCCTCGACGAAATTGGTGACATGCCTCTGGCCACGCAGTCGAAACTACTGCGCGTGTTGCAAGAACGGCAGTTCTATCCGGTCGGCAGCGAGGTGCCCATCGAAGTGGACGTGCGGGTCATCGTGGCCACCAATAAAGATCTCGCCGAGCAAGTGAAAAAGGGCCTATTCCGCGACGATCTCTTCTACCGGATCCATGTGATCCCGATCTATCTGCCGCCGCTGCGCGAGCGCAAGGAAGACATCGTGCCGCTGGTGGAGCGTTTTCTAAAAAAGTGCGGCCAGCAGATGAAAAAAGAGGTCAAGGGCTTGGCGCCCGAGGCGTTGAGCAAGTTGATGTTCCACGAATGGCCGGGAAACGTGCGCGAGCTGGAAAATACCATCGAGTACGCCGTTGCGATGACCCCAAAAGAGATCATCACCGAAGACCATATCCTGCGCACTAAGCCGGCCCCTGCCAACGGCGCGCGTCAAGGAACACCGGAACAGACGCCCGGCGGCGATGAGCGCTTGCGGCCGTTGAAAGATGCGCGCGACGCGTTTGAGCGAAATTACTTGGTTCAGGTGCTGTCGCTGACCGAAGGCAATGTTAGTCAGGCGGCAAAGCTCGCGGGGAAATATCGCGCCGATCTCTATGACTTGCTGAAAAAGGACGACCTGCGGGCCGAAGATTTTAAGAAGACTAAAGTCGCGCTGGCGAGCTAGGAGTCTGGGCGGCAGAAAAATTTTCTTGTCTCTGATCGGGAAGCGCGTATAAGGAAAAGCAATGTTGTGCTGCGAGTGAGGTGGAGATGCCGACATCCTTTCTTCCCTACGAACCAGATCAAAGGTTTTTGCTGCCGCCGTCTCCATCGGAGTGGTTGGCTGAAGATCATTTGGTGTATTTTGTCAGTGAGATCATTGATCGGTTGGACCTGGGTAAGTTTTATGCGCACTACGAAGGCGATGGGCGGCGTAATCAGCCCTACGATCCAGCGCTGATGGTGAAGGTGTTGGTGTACGGGTATTCGAGTGGAGTTTTCTCGTCGCGCAAGCTGGGGCGCAAGCTTTACGAGGATGTAGCGTTTCGGTTTTTGGGAGCGGGGAATTTTCCCTCGCACCGAACTATCTGTGAGTTTCGAAGGCGATGAGCTACGAGCGCATGAAAGAACAAGAGCAAAAACTCAAAGAAGCGATCGAAGAGCTGATGAACAGAGCGCAACAGAGCGATGCTCAGGAAGATGCGCAATACGGCAAGGATGGTCAGGGAGAAGAGCCTCTGCCCGAGGAGCTCAAGAGACGACACGATCGTTTGGCCAAGATTCAAGCGGCCAAGGCGCGGCTCGAAGAGCGCCAAGCCGAAGCGGACCGCAAAAACGGGCGCCACCCCGAGGATGGGCAGCGCCGTGGAGATGGCGCTGGGCGGCCGTTCAAGCGACCGTTTGGGGTACCCGAGGACAAAGCTCAAGATAACTTCACCGATCCCCAGTCTCGGATCATGAAGATGGGTGGGAGTTTTGAGCAGTGCGACAACGCCCAGGCCGTGGTCGATGCCAACAGTCAGTTGATTGTGGCCATCGGGCTGGGTAATAACGCGGCCGACAACGAGCACCTGGTACCGATGGTGGAAGCGGTCAAGGAGAACTTCGGCGAGTTGCCGCAACGAGTGTTGGGCGATTCGGGTTTTCGCGGTGAAGCTAGCTTTGTGAAATTGGAAGAGCATAAGGGGATGGAGGGGTTGGTGGCCTTGGGGCGCGAGGGAAAAAAGCAAGCCGCGAGCAACCCCAAGGAATATCCGGCTACGGTGCGGATGGCCGAGCGGCTGGGTAGCAAAGAAGGCCAAGCGCACTATCGGCGGCGCAAAGCGATCGTGGAGCCGGTGTTTGGTTGGATCAAGCATGTGATGGGGTTTCGTCAATTTAGCTTTCGTGGAATCGAAAAAGTAGATGGCGAGTGGGGCTTGGTGTGCCTGGCCGTCAATCTGCGCCGGATGTGGGTGTTGCAATGATAGAACCAGAGACATTTTCGAGGTGCACAAGCCATACGGGAGGCTGTTTTTGTAATCATGACGACGTAACGCGTTCACAAAAGTGGTAACCAACGAAGGTGATTACCTTCGTTGCACTTTTTTTGCCTTGTCGGCTTACTCACAGCTCCAGCTTCTGCGGCGCAGACTCCTAGTCGGGTGACTCTAACTTCATTGGCGCGTTAACGGGCTTCCCTTGGCCCAGCCGGTGGCGTAGCCCTCCACTCCTAAATCTTACCAATTCTTTCAACAAGTTATACCAAGTACGCAGCGTTAGGCCCCAAGCCGCGCCGCAAAAGTGCAGGAAAACCCCTGCGGCTGCTCCCTCGCGGCGTCCGGCCTCAAAGGTCAGAGTCTTTTAACTTCGCGTACTTACGGAACCCGGCAGCGCTGGTATACGCCTTGCTCAACTGGTTGGTTAGTGGTTATGGGTGAGTCAAATATAAAGCCTGGCACTATCTTGGTGGTCGACGACGATGACGGGCTGACGCGCGCGATCGCTAATCTGTTACGCCTTGAAGGTTATGATGTTTCTACGGCGTTTAACCGCATTCAAGGATATGCGGCCTCTTTTCGCCAGCCCACCGAGTTCGTCATCACCGATATTCAGATGCCTGGGTGGGATGGATTTGAGATGGTGCGTGCCATTTGTGCGCTTAATCCGGCGGTCAAAGCGGTTTTTACCAGCGGTGCTGCGGATAGTTTTCGCAGCGAAATCGACAACGATTCCGGCCTGAATAGTGCGGTATTTTTAGAAAAGCCCTTTACTCGCGGTGATCTTTTGGCAGTTTTATCACAAGATTTTAGTAGCTTAGAGGTTTGCACCGAGAGTGCCTAGGCCTCTGGGATGAGTGCAGGGAAAACCATACGGATGGCGAATGGCTGTGATTTTCGGAGACTGCGATGAGCCGTTCAGCGCAGTCGACTCGTG